>NZ_SJUU01000019.1:0-22485 GCF_004337115.1 Exiguobacterium sp. SH3S3 | reverse complement strand
GATCCATCATGCGCAGCGCGCTCAGTTTTTGTTCGATCGTATGTCGACTTCTCGTCATAAAAAAACACTCCCCAATCAGATAAACAGATTTGTTATTTCATCTGTCTACTTATTGGGGAGCATATCAGAGCGAGAGGGC
Organism: Exiguobacterium sp. SH3S3; assembly: GCF_004337115.1. Lineage (NCBI taxonomy): Bacteria > Bacillati > Bacillota > Bacilli > Caryophanales > Exiguobacterium > Exiguobacterium sp. SH3S3. The sequence continues at coordinate 22,346 of NZ_SJUU01000019.1, read as the reverse complement.
GCTTACTCTTGAACCATCGTGACGGAAGACGATACGTTCGTATCGACACCGTTTGAGAATATGAAACTCAGCGAAGCAAGAAGAGCGAAGAATGCAATCAAAAGGCCCTTCATGAAGCGTTTCGCAAATGAGCGAGATTGAACATCAAACATTTTATTTCCCCCGTTCGGACATTGCTGAAACCTGATTTATAAACAACACTTCTTTAATAATAACGTTTTCAAAAAGTGGATACTAGATGGAAAAACATTGTTCACAAAATTGTCACAAAATTCCGTCTGATACTCGGTCGATTTAGAAGCTTGACGGTTGGGTGGTTCATTGTCTCGTTCACAAATTGGACACAATTGACCTGAAGCAGGAAAAGGAACGTGATATGATTAAGAACGTGTGTAGGTAGGTATACTGACAGTAATAAGATGAAAAAGGATGTGTATAGAATGGTATTACGTGCAGGAGATGTAGTCGATCTAGTTGCGGAACGTTCAGCCGATTTTGGCGTATTTATTGGGAACGGCCGTGAAGAGGTATTACTTCATCGGAAAGAACAAACAGAAGAAGTCACAGTCGGTCAAACGGTGCGTGTCTTCCTATATCATGACTCGGAAGGCCGTCTCGCTTCGACGATGACGATTCCGAACGTATCGTTTGAAGAATATGAATGGTTCGATGTGACAGGCGTTCGCTACAATACGGGCGTGTTCGTCAACATCGGCATTCAAAAGGATGTGCTCGTCTCGCTCGACGACCTTCCTGAAAACCGGACATATTGGCCGAAAGAAGGCGATAAGCTATGCGTCCGTCTCAAGTACGATCAAAAAGGCCGTCTTCTCGGAGAACCGGCTCATTATGCGTATTTGAACTTGCTTGCCCGTCCCGCCAAAGAAGAGTGGGGCAATCAAGACGTTCAAGCGATCGTCGTCAACAAACGTGACGTCGGTGTCAACGTCTGGGTCGAGAATGAATCACTCGGTTTCTTACATGAAGCAGAGATGACGCGGTGGCCGCGTCTCGGCGAACAGTTAGCAGTACGTGTGACGCAAGTGAAGCAAGACGGTACCGTTCTTGTATCGATGAAACCGCGAGCGTATGAAGCGATCGACCCGGATGCGGAAAGCATTCGTTCTTACATCGAAGAACGCGGTGGTGAAATGCCTTACGGCGACAAGACAGCCCCAGACGTGATCGACCGTGAGTTTGGCATGAGCAAGGCGGCCTTCAAACGGGCGCTCGGGAAGCTCTTGAAAGAAAAGCAGGTTGAAAAACTCGACAACGGGTATAAATTGAAATAAGATTACTCATGTCCAGGTGGCTAAAAAAAGTTTTAGAATGTATTTCTTTCATTTTAGAAACAAATGCGGTATAGTAATAAGAGTTGACTACGAGGAAACATTTAAAGAACGTCTGCAGAACTAACCTCAGACGTTTTTTGCATGAACAAAGGAGAATATAATTTGACAAAATTTCAAGATTTACAGTTAAGTGAAGCATTAGTAAAAGGTGTACTCAAAATGGGCTTCGAGGAAGCGACACCGATCCAAGCTGAAACAATTCCAATCGCACTTACAGGAGCGGATGTATTAGGCCAAGCACAAACAGGTACAGGGAAAACAGCAGCTTTCGGTATTCCGACAATTGAGCGAATCGACACAAAGGCGCGTCAAGTCCAAGCACTTGTTCTTGCACCGACACGTGAACTTGCGATTCAAGTTGCAGAAGAGTTAAACAAAATCGGGGAAACGAAGCGTGTATACGCACTTCCTGTATACGGTGGTCAGCAAATCGACCGCCAAATCCGCGGCTTGAAAAAGAACCCGCAAATCGTCGTTGCGACACCTGGACGTCTCATGGACCACATGAAACGCAAGACGATCAAACTCGACGAGATCCAAACAGTGATCTTGGATGAGGCGGATGAAATGCTCAACATGGGCTTCGTTGAAGATATCGAGATGATTTTGAAAGGCCTTCCGGCTGAACGTCAAACGCTTCTCTTCTCAGCGACAATGCCACCACAAATCAAGAAGATCGCTGAGCGCTTCATGAAGTCGCCAACGATCATCAAAGTGAAATCGAAGGAAATGACAGTTGAAAACATCAACCAACAGTTCCTCGAATTGCGTGAAGGTCAAAAATTCGATACACTTTGCCGTTTGATCGACATCGACTCACCAGAACTCAGCATCATCTTCGCTCGTACGAAGAAACGTGTTGACGAAGTTACAGAAGCACTCATCAAACGTGGTTACACGGCTGATGGCCTTCACGGTGACTTGACGCAATCAAAACGTGACCAAGTCATCCGTCGTTTCAAAAACGGCACGATCGACATCTTGGTCGCAACAGATGTAGCGGCGCGTGGACTTGATATCACAGGTGTCACACACGTTTACAACTTTGACGTCCCACAAGATCCGGAAAGCTACGTGCACCGTATCGGACGTACAGGCCGTGCTGGTAAAACAGGTACTGCCCTTACGTTCATCACGCCACGTGAATTCGGCCAAGTGAAGTCAATCGAACGTGTGACGAACAAGAAAATGAACCGTCGTCACGTACCGACGATCGCAGAAGTACTTGAAGGAAACCAAAAGCAATCAGCTGAAGATTTGATCGAACGCGTTCAAGCGGGCGATTTCAAAGCTTACACGCAACTTGCGACTGAGCTCCTTGAAGAGTACGAAGCAGTCGAGCTTCTCGCAGCAGCACTTCGTGGTTTGACGAAAGAGCCAGATTCAACACCTGTTGAAATCTCTTACGCAGAACCAGTCCGTGTGAAACGTCAAGGTGGACGCAACGACCGCGGTGGATACCGTGGCGGCGCACGCAGTGGTGGCGGAGACCGTCGCACTGGCGGCGGAGACCGTGGCGGACGCTCAGGCGAACGTAGCGGTGGCGGTGGATACCGTGGAAAACGCACTGGTGGGACTGACGATCGTCGTCGCTCATCAGAAGACCGTGGCCCACGTCGTCCGCGTGACTAATCGATAAAACGAAAACCGCATTTCCTTAAGTGGATTTGCGGTTTTTTTATTTATCTCATGCTACACTGAACGAGTAGAGATTGAAGGATGAGGTGTCAACGGATGGTAGAACTAGGTTTAGGTCTCGTCATATTATTGGCGTGCATCCTAGCATTGAAGCCGATTGTTATGCGGACAGTACGTCCGAATTTCCGATATATTCCGGTCGCCACACTTTTGTTTGGCGCGATGATTTGGTTAGTCATGGCCATCGGCGTCGGCGGGAAGATGGGAATCGGATACGGTGTGATGAGTATCGTGTATTTTATTGCTTGTTTCGGTGCCTATATGTATGTGCATACACGAGCGAGCTGAAACCGGCTCGCTTTCTTGTTTCGAAAATGAGGATGAGGTGATCCAATTGGATGCAGTGGATGTGATGATGAATCCAAATGAAGTCGAAGTGACGTATGAACCGATTTTCGGGGCGGCCACGTTTCAAGTGGAAGGCTACATGGTACACGGCCATTTCAGGGGCGAGTCGCTCACCCCGTTCTTTTATGATGACGACGTACCGGTCGAGTATCAACTCGACATCGCCAAGCGGATGGAACGGTTGGCCGCCGAAGCGTTACGTGACGAAAAGCAGTTCGTCACGTTCCGCTGCCGGTCGGAATGGATCCTTGAAGAAGGGGGCGAAGCATTTTTAGCACCGTTACGGGAATTGAACTTCCCGCTCCACCGGATATTTGTGACACTTCAAGGGACCGAGCTCGTCGATGTGTCTCGTCTGTCCCGTGTCGTCCAATATTATCGATCTTCTGGTGTGAGAGTCGCGCTCGACTTCGCGGAGTCGACGAGTATCGAGGACATCATGACGATTGCACCGGAGTTGTTGCTTGTCGATTTAGCAACGATGGTCGAGAAGAAGACGTTGTCGGTGACTTACCCCCAAATGCTCCAGACGATGGAATACATCGCTTCGAAACTCGGGGCCCCGCTGCTTTATAAGTCAATCGATCATCTCGGTCAGTTGCGTTACGCCTGGCAGCACGGTGGGAGTTACTACATGGGCGGCTTGTTAGGTCGTCAAGAGGATTCCCCGCCGCGTGAAGCAAAAGGAATGAGTGTGCTCACGCAAGAAGTTCCAGCGTTCTTCCTGCACGACCAAGAGCGATTGAAGCGGTTGTATGAGCTAGAATTCGAACTTCACGGAAAAGTCGCGGAGCTCGTCCAAACCGGGAAATGGTCACGGGATAAGAAGGATGAATGGCTGCTCCATATCGCCCCTAAATTAGAAGGGATGCTCGTCCGCTACTACTTGACCGATCAAACGGGCTTCCAGACGAGTGCGAACGTCTACCAAGAGCAACACGTTTGGAAAGTCGATAACACATACCGAGGCTATAACTGGAGTTTTCGACCGTACTTTATCCGGACGATGGCCGCGATGAGTGTTCGCGGGCGGGGCTATTTGTCGGAAGACTATCGCGACTTCAGCTCCAACGAAGTGACACGTACGTTCAGCTACCCGTTACCGGACGGCATGTTTTTGTTCGCCGATTTATCAGAAGAGTACTTATACCAAAACCGATTATTAGATTGAGAGGGATTATGATGTTTGATTACGATTATGATGCGTTGCGTGAGATTGGGAGAATCGTCGCCCGGGCAAGGGATGAGATGGCACGGGCCGTCACGCCAGGGATGACGACGAAAGAGCTCGATGCGATCGGGCAACGTATTCTTGAAGAAGAAGGAGCGGCCTCGGCGCCGATTACGATGTATGAGTTTCCGGGCTATACGTGTATCTCCATCAATGAAGTGGCTGCCCACGGAATTCCAGGTAAAGAAGTCATTAAAGACGGGGACATCGTCAATGTCGATGTGTCTGCCGTGAAAGATGGCTATTATGCAGACACGGGACGAACGGTGATCGCCGGCACACCGAAATCGCCAGAGCATGTCCGCTTAGTCGAGGTCTCGCTCACGTCGCTCGAAGCAGGTCTCAGCAAAGTGAAGGCCGGTACGAAAGTGAACCAGATCGGAAAAGCGATTTACGCGGATGTCCGCAAAAACGGCTTCACCGTCATTCGAAACTTGGCAGGTCATGGACTCGGCCGCACGCTCCACGGCGAACCGGAGACGATCTCGAACTACTATAGCCGGGAAGAGAATGACATCTTGAAAGTCGGTCAAGTCATTGCGGTCGAGACGTTCGTCTCGACGAAAGACGAGATCGTCTACCAGTCAGAAGAGGATGGCTGGGCGTTATTCACACCGAACGACAGCCCCGTCTCGCAGTTTGAGCACACGGTCATCGTGACCGAGGACGGCTATGAAGTGTTGACTGGCACGTTCCGAGAAGAATGACGCAATCAAACAAGGATACAGACCGCGGTCTGTATCCTTGTTTACGTTAACTGGATGATTTGTTCGCTTAACTGATGAATCTTTTTCCAATCCGGAGTGACGACGTCAGGGATCGAGAGCTGACCGTTTTCGACGTCGAGCGGCGTATCGAGCAAGTCAGTCTCAAAATAGGCGCTCGTTCCGGCCATGTCGGCCGGATAGGCGGCACCCGTCAACGAGGCGAATAAGAGCGTATGATAACGGCCGATCGATGATTCGTACATACCACCGACCCAATAAGGGGTACCGCTGTCACGGATCGCGAGCGCCTCGGTCAATCCCCCGACGCGGGCAGGTTTAATGTTGACGATGCGTCCGGCCCGAAGCCGATTCATCGTCTCGACGTCTTGCCGTGAGGTGATGGACTCGTCAAGACAAATGGGCGTCTTGAGTTTTGTTTGCAGGTCGGCCGAGTCGACCCAGCAGTCGCTCGGATAAGGCTGCTCGATCATCAAGAGGCGATGGGCATCGAGTTGTTCGAACCAGTCGAGCGGCTGCTCGTGCGCACTGCCGTTCAAGTCGATCATGAGCGGAGCGTCCGGGAAAAAAGTCCGCACTTCCGCGAGCGCCGTCAATAGCTCATGAGGCGAAGCTTTCAACTTGATCCGTTCGAACCCGGAATCGAGCGCCTGTTCGATCGCGTTCAACGTTTCGGTGAGCAAGCCGATCCCAATCGTCCGCCCGCAAGCGACGTGATGTCCGGCTTGCAAAAGTTGTTTTAGCGTCACGCCAGCACGGGCGGCCTCGATTTCCCAGAGTGCACTCTCCCACATCGCTTTTGCCATCGGGTGCCCGATAATCGAACGGACATGGTCTGGAAATGTGGTCGCGCTGACCGTCTGCCCGTTCAACAATCGATAGATCAGTTCAGACGTGTCGACGGTCGAGCGGACCGTCTCCGACGTGTACCACGGCGTCTCAAAGGCGACACCTTCCCCGTATCCGACTGCTCCGTCGGTCGTTTCGAGACGGAGGATGACCGTCCGTCGCGTCGTCAAGACGGAATGGGCTGTCACAAGCGGGTGTTTGAACGTGAGCGGGACGATGTAAAGGTCAGCTCGTTGAATCATAATCGGTCTCCTTTAAGCGGTATCGCATCAATTTTCCGTTGGCGTTTCGTGGGAGCTGAGTGACCGCGATCAATGCCTTCGGGTGCTTATACTTAGCGAGGTGATCGTTTAAAATTTGCGTAAGTTCGTGAGGGTCGTACGTCCCGACGATATAGGCGATCGGGACGGCGCCCCATGTCGGGTCAGGCTTCCCGGTGACACCTGCGTCCTCGATACCGGGGCATCGCAACAGGACGCTCTCGATCTCCGCGGGATAGATGTTTTCTCCGCCCGAGATGATCAAGTCGCTCCGGCGATCCAAAACATATAAATAGCCGTCTTGGATCGTTCCGAGGTCGCCGGTTCGCCAGTACCTGTCCTCGGTCCAAGCGTTCGCTTCCGATTCGTTATAATAGCCGGGCGTGACGGTCGGGCCATTGACTTCGATCTCACCATCGCGACTGATACGGATGTGGGTCGGTGCGATCGCTTGACCGCTTGAACCGATATGGTCCAGTGCTTCGGACGGCAACAACGTCGCGACTTGAGAGCAAGTTTCCGTCATCCCGTACGTCTGCGCGATCGGCAAGTGGCGGCGGTCTGCTTCTTCGAGCAACGGCCGTGGCACCGGTCCGCCTCCGACGAGAATGACGCGGAGATGGTGACTTGTCAATCCTGCGTCGAGCAGTCGCCCGAGCATGATGGCGACGAGGGAAAGATGGGTGATCCGTTCGGACGCGATCAATTGGATCGTACGCAAGACGTCGAACTTCGGTTCAACGTATAATGCTGAGCCGAACAGGGCGCAGCGGTACACTTGAGCGAGTCCGCTCATGTGGAACAGCGGTGTGACGACGAGCATGCGGTCGGTCGGCTCGTATCCGAGATGTTTTTTTGCGGCCTCGGCGCTCGCGCGATGATTTCCGTACGTCTGTTGCACCGCTTTGGCGTGTCCGGTCGTGCCGGACGTAAACATGAGCGACATCACCTCGTCACGCCCCCAGCGATGATGTCGGCGCAATGGCTCTTGATCGCGTACGCTCACGTCGATTTGAGGGACGTTGAGGTCGATTTCCTGATCGACGAGTAAGATGTCGATGTGGGCCTTGTCGAGTTGCATTGCGAGTTCGCTTGTGGTCAGCCGTGTATTCAACGGGACGAGTACTTTTCCGAGCAAATGGACGGCGTGGACTGCGACGACATAGTCTTTACTATTTGACGCATACAGTCCGATGTGACGAGCGTCCGGAACGGTCCGGCCTAAAAAGTGTGCCAAGCGCGAGCTCTCATCGATCAATTCGCCCCACGTCAGACGTTCCGTTGCGGTGACGAGGGCGATCGTGTCGACAGGATGTTGCTTCAAATCATAATCCATTACAATTACCTCCAAAAAAAGAGTAGCGAATTCGCTACTCTCTTACGATTTACGGGAAACGCGGGAATTGACCGAAGTCAGGGTCACGTTTTTCTTTGAAGGCGTCACGGCCTTCTTTTGCTTCATCTGTCGTGTAGTAAAGAAGCGTCGCGTCACCGGCGAGCTGTTGGATCCCGGCCAAGCCGTCCGTATCAGCGTTCATCGCAGCTTTCAAGAAGCGGAGTGCTGTCGGCGAGTGTTGCAAGATCTCTTGGCACCATTGGACCGTCTCGGTTTCAAGCTGTTCGAGCGGGACGACCGTGTTGATGAGCCCCATGTGGAGCGCTTGTTGTGCGTCGTATTGACGGCACAAGTACCAAATCTCACGAGCCTTCTTATGTCCGACGATGCGGGCCAAGTAGCCTGAACCGTAACCGGCGTCGAACGATCCGACTTTCGGTCCAGTTTGACCGAAACGAGCGTTGTCGGCCGCAATCGTCAAGTCACAGACGAGGTGCAAGACGTGTCCGCCACCGATGGCGTATCCAGCGACCATGGCGATGACCGGTTTCGGGATGACTCGGATCAAGCGCTGAAGATCAAGGACGTTCAAGCGCGGGATATCATCGTCACCGACGTAGCCACCGTGACCGCGAACTTTTTGGTCGCCACCTGAGCAGAAGGCTTGATCGCCTTCACCTGTCAAGATGATGACGCCGACTTCTTTATCGTCACGGGCGCGCGCGAACGCGTCAATCAATTCGTTGACCGTGAGCGGACGGAACGCGTTCCGAACTTCCGGACGGTTGATCGTGATTTTTGCGATCCCGTTCCACTTCTCATATTTAATGTCTTCATACGTCCGGACCGATGTCCAGTTTGCTACTGATTCCATTTAAATTCCCCCTAAAATCAATTTCTCTATCATTGTACCAAATTGTTGGGCGTTCTCGATATGGGGAGCATGGCCCGCATTCGAAATTTCGTGTATCCGAATGTCTGGACGACGTTCACGCATATCGCGAGCAATCGTTTGAAACTTCACATCGTGCGCACCGACGATCAAATCGGTTCGAGGCAGGCGGTCAAGATGCGTCCATAGCGACGGCATACTGCCGGTCCCGATGGCGCGCAAACTGTTCGCGAGCGCTGACGGGTCTTGAGCGAGCCGCTCATGTCGAAGTGAGGCCCGCATCTCGTCCGTTTGACGCCAAAGCGGGAGCATCTCCCATGCGGCGACGAACGCTTCGATTCCGTCCGTCTCGATCCGTCGCGCGAGCCGTTCATCGGCGTCGCGTCGCGCTCGTCGCTCTGAAGCGGTGAGACCGGGCGTCGTACTAATCCCGATGAAGTGGTCCACGCGCTCGTCACAGGCTGCGAGTGTCATCCCGATGCGGCCGCCGAGCGAATAGCCGATGACCGTCCACGGCCTTTCGTCCGTGTCGAGCAGCGTCGATAAATCCTTCACTTGTTGGCTCATCTTCGCGCGGGCGACCGAGCAACTGCCGGTCTGTCCATGTTGAAGCAGGGACGGGGCGACGAGGCGCACCGGCAAGTCAGGGAAATACGAGAGCCATCCGGCGTTGCTCGTGAAGCCGTGCAACAAGAGGACCGGTCTTCCGGACCCGTGCTCGAGCACTTCATACGATACGTCACGGACAGTACGTCTCATGTCCCGTTCTCCAACGTGAGACGCGTGCAAATCGATTCCGTCCAGTTCCGGTGGGATAAGACGTTGTCGGCACGGTCAGATGGGAATTCGATCAACTGAATCCCTGCCTCGATCGCTGCTGTCACGTCTTCTGGACGTTCGAGCAGTTGATAGCTAAGCCCGTATGTGTCGGCGAAGCCACGGATGTTCAAGTCGAGCGGTGTACCGAACAAGTCTTCGAACATCTGTGGCTCGATGGATGCTTGCGGTAAGAAGGAGAAGATGCCCCCGCCGTTGTTGTTGGCGACGATGATCGAGAACGAGCCAGGATGCGTCTTTAGTAATTGCAGGGCGTTGCTGTCATGATAGAACGCCAAGTCACCGATCAGTAACGCGGCTCGTTCTGTGTCGTGGCAAGCGCCGAGCGCACTCGAGATGATTCCGTCGATCCCGTTTGCGCCTCGGTTGGCGAAGACGGATACGGCTTGTCCGGCACCGAGCGTCGTGTCGACGTCACGGATCGGCATGCTGTTGCTGACGAACAAGCGGTCGATCTGAGCGTTCAAGACGTGACTAGTCAAGGCGCTCTCACCGCTCAGACTTGGTTTGGCCGATTCGGCGACTTGTTCGAATAAGGAAAAGCGAGCCGAGTAGACGTCGTCAAACGGGACGTCGATGACCTCCAAATAGTCATTCGCGTCGCCGTAGACGACAGTCGCACGACTCGATGGGTCGCGAAACGAGCCGGGCTGTTCAATCAAGATTTGGTGGGTCTGTTTGAGCCATTCATTCAACCGTTTCGATACAGGAGCCGCACCGAAGCGAACGACCGCATTCGGCGTCCATTCTGGGCTATGCTCACTTGCGAGCCACGTGTCATAATTCGTCAAAACGCCGTCAAAGCAACGCATGCCACTGAGCGGATCGGCAAACACCGGAATTCGGTGAGTGTTTGCTACGTTGTAGATGGTTTCGAGCCAAGACGTCGGCGTGCCAGGTCCGACGACGAAAGCGAGCCGTTCGACGGCCGTCTCTTGTTTGAAGCGAGCCAAGTCGTCGGTGACGGGACGAATGTACGAGGTCTCGCTCCGTCTCGAAGTGGCGGTCAATTGTGACTTCAGACGTTCGATATCGGGCAGTAACGGTTCTCGGAACGGGATGTTAATATGGACCGGTCCGAGCGGGGCCTGCGCACTCAAGCGTACGAGCCGTCCGACGGCTTGTTCCATATAGTGCAGACTCTCTGGCTCGGGCACCGGTAGATCGAGGCTCGTCTTCACATGTTCACCGTAGAGGCGGACTTGATCGATTGCTTGCGGGGCCCCGACGTTACGCAACTCATGCGGCCGATCTGTCGTCAATACGACGAGCGGGAGCTGGGAAATCGTTGCTTCGGCGACAGCTGAAAAATAGTTGGTAGCGGCTGTGCCGCTCGTACAAATTAATGCGACCGGCCGAACGTCTTCGCCAGCGCGGGTTAGTCCGAGCGCGAAGAAAGCGGCTGAACGCTCATCGACGACGACGTGATGGCGTATATTCGGGTGCAAATACGCGGCCATCGCCAGCGGTGTCGAACGCGAACCGGGACTGATGACGACGTCATAAATCCCAGTTTCGACGAGTCGATTCATCATATGGGATACCCAATTCGTTAACATATCGTTCATTCGTGATTGCCTCCTGAAATGACTTGGTCTAACCCGAGCGCTTGCTTGATCGGGCTCAACTTGACTTCTGTCTCGGCTAGCTCTGATTCGAGTTCAGACTCTTGGACGATTCCACAGCCTGCGTATAATGCCACGAACTGATGCTGGACGAGGGCCGAACGGATAGAGACGACAAATTCACCTTCTCCGTCGGTGTTCAACCAGCCGAACGGTGAGCCGTACCAGCCGCGATCGAACCGTTCGATGTCGCGCAGCAAGCGGACGGCCGTCCGCTTCGGAGAACCGCCGAGTGCGGGTGTCGGGTGCAACGACTCAATGATGGAGAGGAGAGACGCGTTCGTGTCCAAAGTTGCTTTGATCGGTGTGTGTAAATGAAACACCGAGCGGTTCTCTAAAATCGTCGGGGACGGCGCGACATGAATGGTCGCTGCATAAGGTGTGAGAGCGTTTTGAATATCTTTGACGACGATTTGGTGCTCCTCTAAATTTTTACGGTCATGCAACAACTGCTGTTTCGCCGTCTCGGTTTCCGCGTCCGTATCCGGGCGTTTGATCGTGCCGGCGATGGCCGCGGTCTCGATATGCGGACCTTGCTTACGGACGAGCCGCTCCGGTGTGGCCCCGAAAAATCCGATTTCCCGTTTCGGTTGATATAAGAACACGTAACTGCCTTCTTGATGTTCAGACAAGTGCCGTAGCGTCTTCGCGAACGGGAACGCTTCATCTGACGTCTGGTAAATCTCTTCCCGGGCGATGACGAGTTTCTCGACTTTTTCTTCGGCGATATATCCTTTCGCCTGTTGAAAACTTGATTTAAAGTGATCGACGCCGTCTTTTACTTTCGAATACGTCGGTGTCGACTCATCGGGCGCGTGCAGGGCGTTGAACTGGGCCAATTGGTCGGCTAGTTGGATTAAATATTGTTCAACGGTCTGGTTTGAAGAAACAAGGGTCGACACCGTCAACGTGTGCTTGTCACCGGAACGACGGTATAAAAATTTAGGGACGACTAAAGCCGCCTCGCCGAATGAGTCCCACATGTTTTTTTGAGGTCGGACGAACGTATCGAACGAAAATCCTGAGAACGCATAGATGACGGCATCGACATCCCGGCGATGCAGGCTCCAGTCGTACTGCAGACGTTGGAACCGTTCGGGTCCGGACGCCGTCAAGACGAGCGCGTCGGCACAACCGAGCATTTCAAGTGAGCGATCGGGTGTCGAAAAATAATAGTGTGATGTTTCTGTATTTTGAATGATATGAAACGCGTCGAACGAAGGGATCTCCCACGTGTATGAGGCAAGGACAGGTCGTTGCCATGCGCGTGCGCGTTTATGCGCTTGTTCGATTCGTTGTTTAATGTGTGTTTGAGTATCTGGCATATAAGAAAAGCCTCCTCAATCCGATGGAATATTCATCTTTTAGTGTATCATGACTTAAGGGCTGGGCTGCCCGTCGAATGCTCGAGAAACATGAGTTGAGACGATTGAGGGACGGGCATTGACAGATTTTTTTGTGGAGACGTAAACTAACGAAGGGAGGGAAGTAGATGAAGAAGAGAGAGAAAGGTGCTTATTGGCGCATGATTCGTCCGCACACACTGACGGCGAGCTTTATTCCGGTGCTGTTAGGAACGTTTATCGTCGCCGGTCAAACCGATTTGAAATGGGGTCTGTTCTTGGCGATGCTCTTCGCCTCGATCTTGATTCAAATCGCGACGAATTTATTTAATGAATATTACGACTACAAACGCGGGCTCGACCACGAAGGCTCGATTGGAATCGGCGGCTCGATCGTACGAGACGGGTTCACGCCGGGTCAAGTGCTCGGCATCGCGCTCGGGATGTATGGTGTCGCGTGTGTTCTCGGTCTGTATCTTGCCGCTTCGACGAGCTGGCATTTGCTTTGGATCGGAGCGTTGTCGATGGTCGTCGGCTATCTGTATACGGGTGGTCCGCTTCCGATTGCGTATACGCCGTTCGGTGAACTTGTCGCCGGATTGTTCATGGGCTACGTCATCATCGGGATTTCAGGATATATCCAAATCGGTACGGTGACGACTGAGTTGTTGCTCGTGTCATTCCCGATGGCGCTCTTGATCGGAGCGATTTTACTAGCCAACAATATTCGGGACTTGGATAACGACAAGGTGAACGGACGACGCACGATTGCGTGTCTCGTTGGACATCGCCGGGCCGTGCTCGTTTTGGCCGGATTCTTTATCGTTGCGCTGATTGGTATCCTCGTCGCCGTATTCGTTTACGGGGTCACGCCTTGGGTATTGCTTTCGTTAATGACCGTTCCGATCATGATTCGTGCGGTGAAGCGTTTCTGGGTGAAACGTGAGCCGGCCGACCTGATGCCGGCGATGGCGATGACGGCGAAGGTCAACACGTTATTCGGGGCCTGGATGGTCATCGGATTAATCGTCGCACGCGTTATCGCATAAACATAGAGGAGGGGAACGATATGTCAGTCGTCAAAGACATGCTTGCGTTCAATGAACGGTTCGTGACAGAGAAGCAGTATGAGCAGTACGTGTCAGATAAATTTCCTGATAAGAAAATTGTCATTTTAACTTGTATGGACACACGGTTGACGTCGTTATTGCCACATGCGCTCGGTTTGAAGAACGGCGACGCGAAAATCATCAAAAACGCGGGCGCGGTATTGTCGCATCCATTCGGATCGGTCATGCGTTCGATTCTCGTCGCCTTATACGCTCTCGGTGCGGAAGAGGTGATCGTTATTGGACATTACGATTGCGGCATGGCCGCTATCGACCCGAACGCGGTCATCGGCGAGATGGAGCGGCGCGGAATTGATCCGCAGACGTTACAGACGCTCAAAGCCTCAGGCATGGACTTGGAGAAATGGTTGCACGGCTTTGACTCGGTCGAGGCGAACGTCGTCAACTCGGTCAGCCTGATCAAAAACCATCCGCTCCTGCCGCCGGGTACGGACGTCCACGGATTTGTCATCGATCCAGGAACGGGGCGACTCGATGTCGTAGAGGCATAATCATCCAATCTATGCAAAAAGGCGAGCTCCGTTTTGAGAGAGCTCGCCTTTTGTCATCCGTACGTGTTGACCGGAATATCTTTGTAGTCATCTTCGTCCGAGTCTTTCGACTTGGATTTTTTGTTTTTCTTATAGTTCTTCTCATACTCTTGCTCGCTCGGTGTTTTGAAGAAGCGTTGCCACGTGGCGTTGATCTCAGAGCCGATCAAGATGATCATGCCGGTCAACTGCAGCCAAAGCAACGTGACGATGATGCCTCCGAGTGATCCGTACGTCGAATCGTAGTTACCGAAGTTCGAGACGTATAGGCTAAAACCGAGTGAGACGAGCTGCCAAGCGATGACGCCGAAGATGGCGCCGGGGACGGTGCTTTTCCAAAACACGTGTTGTTGCGGTGCAATCTTATAAAAGATCGACAGCGTCAAGATTAAGATGACCGTCGTCAGCACGTAACGGAACACGTTGATCAAGACGACTTCGGCACCGGAAATTGGGATGTAGTCTGAAATGAATTCGATGATTTGTGAACCGAACACGTTCGAGATGATGAGTAGCAAGACGCCGACGCCGAGGAGGAACGTCAAGCCGAGGGCGATGCCTTTACTGACGAAGAAGTTGCGTTCGTTGTCCTCGCCATAGGCGTGGATTGCCATATTGATCAATCGTTCGACTCCTTTAGAGGCCGACCAAATCGCTAAAATCGCACCAATCGAGAGCAGTCCGCCTCGTGGCTCGCCGATCGCCTCAAAGATCCCTGATAAAAACTCGGTCGCCGCCGAACCTGGCGCCAGGTTATTTAACTGTTCTTGAAACGACGCTTGCGTGATGTCGAAGAACGAGAGCAACGCTAAAATAAAAATGATTCCCGGGAAAATGGATAAGAACCAAAAAAAAGCGAGCGTTGCCCCGTAATCTTGAACGTCATGCTCTTTAAAGCGACGAAACAACTCTTTCCCGAAGGTGAGCCAATTCTTTTTTTCTTTCACTTCTGTAGTGTCCATGCGCATATCCTCCTGAACGTTATCGTTAGAAACTATCTTTCCCGATTTGTCAGTAGGTTACACATTGATTCAGTCTTCGGCTAACGTTTTGTCAAAGAATCGTTCTGGATTGGTGGTGAGCAGCTCGGCTAAAGAAGGGGGTCTGACTGGCAGGCGGCTCAATGCGCTCCGCTTCACCCAAATCGGTGTGTACGAGCCGTTCGTCTGTTCAGCTTGGAACTCTTCGCCTGTACCGGTGCCGAATTCGCCATTTGTGACGCGGGCCCAAAAATAAGGATTCAATTCACCGTTGAAAGCGACGTAGGCGGCGACTCCTTCAAGCTCGACGTGGACACCGAGTTCTTCATAAGCTTCACGGACGGCAGTTTCTTCAGCCGTATGGCCAAATTCGACACCGCCGCCAGGGAAGACGTAATAGAGTGCGTTTTCTTTTTCGCGTCGAATGAGCGCGACCTCATCGTGTTCGTTCGTGAGGATGATGGCGCTGCGTAATTTTGTTCTGACCAATGGGATCGTTCCTTTCGGTAGCTTATAGTGAACAAAACGCATCGACTCACCGTCGATGCGCTTTGTTAATCTGTCGTTGTTTGTTCTAACGATTCGTACATATCAGAAGTCAAACCGTTCTCATGAGAACCGATAACTTTTGCGGCGACGCGCATGCCGAGGCGGAGCGCGTCTTCAATCGAATGATGCTTCATCAATTCAGAGATGACGGCCGAGAAGAAAGAATCACCGGCGCCTGTTGAATCAGCGACTTTGACTTTTGTCGTCGGTACGTGTCCTTGCTCGTTCGTCCGGAGATCGACGTAGACGGCACCGAGCTCGCTCATCGTGACGATCGTGAGCGGCGCACCTTTCATCGCGAGCACTTCGGCGACGCGCAATGCGTCATCGACGGTGACGATTGACATATCAGACAGGATTTCGGCTTCTTCACGGCTACAGATGAAGCCGGTGAAGCCTTGAAGCAAGTGGCGATTTCGTTCTATGACGGACAAATGACCGCACACCCCGTAAAGCGGAAGCTTCATCTCGCGACAAAGTTCGATCGTCTCATTCAAGACGTTGACCGACAAATCGAGGTCGATGGCGACGGCTTCGCTTTCGGCGAACACCGTATCGATTCGGCGGAGGATACATTGTTCCATCATCGCTTCATCTGGTTGTTTCGAGATCGAGGTCTGGAGGTCGCCGTTATTGTCCATGACGGCGAGCCACATGCCCATTCCGTTATCCTCAAGCAGGTCGACGTGGTCGACGTTGACGTTTAAGTCGCGAAGCTCTTGAAGGACACCCATCCCGATTTGGTCGTTTGTGACGGTTGACACGAACCGGACGTCGTTACCGAGGACACCTAAGTTTTGCGCGACGTTACGGCCGGTTCCGCCGTTTGAGAACGCGATGTCCCCGACGTTTTTCGCATCTTTATGAAGCGGGGCGAACGATGTTCCTTTAATATCGACAAATACTTTGCCGATTACTGCAATCGTATTCATATGCTGTACCACCTTTAGCCAATCATCTATCTGTTATCGGTCTGTTAGACACATTATTCCCATTATAGCGAAATCGTCATTCGCTTTCAATGACGGTTTCAAACGCTGTCGAAATTTGTCAATCCCATGAAGAACTGAGCAAGCGCAGTCCGTTCAAAATGACGAGAATCGTTGACCCTTCATGACCGACGACGGCGAACGGCATGACGAGCAGCTCGAAGATGTTCGTCGCGATCAAAACGAGGATGACGCCGAGGGCGAACACGACGTTCTGCAAGACGATCCGGTTCAATTTACGGGATTGCTCGATCGCTGAACTCAAGCGGACGAGATCGTTTTTCATGAGGACGACGTCAGCCGTCTCGAGTGCGGCGTCGGTTCCTTCGCCCATGGCGATCCCGACGTCTGCTGTCGCGAGTGCCGGTGCGTCGTTGATGCCGTCTCCAATCATCCCGATCGTGCCGTACTCTTGTTTTAACAGCTTGATTTGTTCGACTTTCTCTTCCGGGAGGCATTCGGCGATGTAGCGGGTCAAGCCCGCCTCCGTCGCGATGGCGCGTGCGGTCGCTTCATTGTCGCCTGTGATCATGATCGTCGCGATCCCGAGATGGTTCAAGCGCTCGATCGCTTGTTTGGCTTCCGGGCGCAACGTGTCACGCAGTGCGAATGCACCGATCGTCTGTTCATCGTCACTGACGAAGACGAGTGTGTGTCCGGCGGCTTTTAACCGTTCGACATCTTCGCGGTAGAAGTCACCGCTCCGGTCGGCGAACTTTTGTTTACCGACCCGGTAGGAAGTGCCGTCAATCGTCGCTTCGATGCCTGAACCGGTAATGTCTTTAAAGTGGTCCATGTCTCCCGTATGTTTACCCGTGAACTTGACGAGCGCCTCGGCGAGCGGGTGCATCGAATGTTCTTCGATCAGACTGACGACGCGATAAACGTCTTCTGCTGCCATGTCAGGATGAACTAACGCCGTTTGGACGACCGGCTTACCGATTGTGAGTGTTCCGGTCTTATCGAAAGCAATCGCTTTGAGGCGTCCCATGTTTTCGATGTGGACACCACCTTTGAACAAAATCCCGTGTTTAGCGGACGAGGCGATGGCGGCAAGCGCGGCCGGTGTGATCGCCGCGACGAGGGCGCACGGTGAGGCGACGACGAGCAGGATCATCCCGCGGTATATGCTTGTCTCGAGCGACCACGAAGTGAGGACGGGACCGAGCAAGATGATGGCCGTGACCGAGATGAGCACGATCTGGACGTATCGTCCTTCGTAGCGGTCGATGAACTGGGCCGACGGTGATTTTTCTTCTTGGGCTTGCTGCACCATCTGAATGATCTTTTGGAACAATGTCTCGGTGGCGAGTTTCGTCACCGATAACGTGAGCACCCCGTTCAAGTTAACACTTGAACCGAACACTTCGTCGCCGACGGTCCGGTCGACCGGAATCGATTCCCCGGTGATGGCGGCTTCTTCGACGGAGGCGGTCCCGCTCAAAATGCGTCCGTCGACCGGGATGCGTTCACCCGGCCGGACGTAAATCCGGTCGCCGACTTTTAAGTCATCGATGTGGACGACTTCGAGACCGCCGGCTGCATCGAAACGGGTCGCTTGTTCCGGTTGGAGTTCCATCAACGATTCGAGCGCCCGCTCGTTTTTGTTCAGCGTGTACGTCTCGAGTGCACCGGACAAGGCGAAGATGAAGATGAGGATCGCGCCTTCCATCCAATAGCCGATCGAGGCGGCACCGATCGCCGCGATGATCATGAGCAGCTCGACGTTCAATGATCGGGTTTCCCACGTATCGGTCAGTCCTTCTTTGGCTTTGGCGTAACCGCCGATCAAGAAGGCGGTCAAGTAGAGCGTGACGTAAATCCAAGTGGCTCCGTCTTGTCTTTCTGCGAGATATGCGAGTACAATCAATACACCGCTGATGAGCGCCATGATGAGCTCGATATGTTCGAACCAGTTGGCCCGTTTGAAGACGTGGCTTTTTTCTTGTGCAGTAGTTACCTGTACGTTCATAGTGACACCTCTTTCTAATTGAGAATATATATCAGTTAAATGATAATGACTGAGGATGATTATCATTATCTTTTGTTGTTTTAAAGGGTTTTACATCCGTTTTCTTCACGTCGATTATTTATAATGATTATCATGTGAGTCTATTTTATCATCATTCATAACAACTCACAAACTAAAAGATTAAGGAGATTTCGTGTCATGCAAAATATTTTTCAACGCTCTTGGAGCGTCACGCTGTTGGCGTTGTTCAACACGTTTTTATGGGGCAGTGCTTTCCCGTTCATTAAATTAAGTTATGAGGCGTTAGACATCGGGGCAGGCGAGTACGGCCAACAACTGTTCTTTGCCGGCGAACGGTTTTTACTGGCTGGTATTCTGTTGCTCGTGATCAGCCGGCTCGTCTTCAAGCGGCCGATCCGATTGAATGCGGAAAAATTGAAGGCATACGCACACTTAGGGGCGTTCTTGACGTTTTTGCAATATCTGTTCTTCTATATCGGATTATCCATCTCGACCGGGGTGCAAGGGTCGATCATCGCCGGCTCGACATCGTTCTTCCAAATGGCGCTCGCACATTTCCGCTATGAAGATGATCGGTTGAACCGGTTGAAAGGCATCGCGCTCACCCTCGGCTTCTCAGGAATCGTCATCGCGAACTGGCCGACAGCAAGCTCGGAAATCGGTTTTGGAATCGGTGAGATCCTTCTCATCTTGGCGATGGTGTCTGGCGCGTTCGGGAACTTGGTCGCGAAAGACTACTCGCGACATCATGACGTCGCCCCGATGACCGCTTGGGCGATGGTGATCGGTTCGCTCGGTCTGTTGATCGTCGGATTTATCCTTGACCCGGGAGGCGTATTCTTGCCTTACACGGTCAAGACGCTATTGTTCCTGTTATACCTCGCATTGTTATCAGCGGTCGGTTTCACGTTGTGGAACACGCTCATGAAGCACAACCCGGTGAGCCGGGTGTCGCTCTATATGTTCTTTGTTCCCTTGTTCGGTGTCCTATTATCGAGTTTACTGCTCGGTGAGACGATTCCTTGGAACGCGCTCGTCGGGTTGCTATTCGTCATCGCCGGCATCTACTTGTCAACGTATTTTCAAGGTCGTCGTCGGCCGGGCGGCTCTGTTGCGAAATGAGTTCGAGGTACAGTTGACGGAAGTTTATTTTCATGACAAAATATATTAAAAATTCTGAAAATTTTTCAGTTATGAATCGGTCTTCGTTGTAAAGACTTGCGTACGACAAGTTAACAGAAGGGAGGGTTTGTGCCATGACGAGAAATTTGATTGTCCGAAACATCCTCGTGTCGCGCCAGCCGCGAGACGAGTACGTCAAGTACGTGATGAAGTGCGTGAGTCGCGGATTGAAAGAACATCACGACCAAGTCGATGTGCGCGCCGTCAGGCAAGGCGATGACATCCAGACGAAGTGGCAAATCAACGATCGTGTCATCGAGGTGACGCTCAAGTCCGACGTATTGGCATCGCTCGATACGGAGCCGTTCGCTCTCGATGAGGTGTTCATCCGGGCATTCGAACGAAACGATGTCAGAGTCGGGCCGCCAAACGAATGACAAACGAAAAGGATGAATCTCCGCGGAGACTCATCCTTTACTTATGCTTCGATCGGTTTGGCTTTTGACGTGAACAGGCTGATCGACAGGATGCCGAGGATCAAGGCGTACATGAGGAAATATACTTCTTTAGGCAACGCGACCCAAAACGCACCGATCATCGGACCGCTGATCGACCCGACACTGAACGAGATGCTGTACAGCATGTTGCCGGTCGGTAAGAGTGAGCGGGGCAACACTTCCGTCATATGGGCGAGGCCGAGCGAATAAGTGGAACCGAGTCCGGCACCGGCCAAGGCAAACAAAACGAGCAACCACAAATAGTTGTCGACGGCGAGGTTCGCGAGTGCGAACAAGAGCGTACCGAGCGTCAAGACAATTTGAAGGACGCGTTTCTTCCCGAAGTGATCGGCGAGCCGTCCGAGCGGCAACTGGACGATGATGGACGCGACGATGAACGTCGTGATGAGCGTGCTCGTCTGTGCGAGCCCGATGTCGTTACGGACGGTGAAGATCGGCAAGTTCGCATTCAGGCTCGCTTCAAGAAAGCCGTATGTAAAAGCCGGGAGCAGCGTGTACCCGGCGCCGATCAAGACGAGGCGGATGCGTCCGGTCGAATCCGTCTTCACTTTCTCCGCTTCGGGGTACTCGTTGTCGACCTTGAAGATAAGGAAGAGTGATCCGAGACAGAAGAAGATCAAGACGAGGAACGGGAGCCAAAAGTGAATATCGACGAGCGGGGCGATCAACGGACCGACCGCAAACCCGAGACTGAACGACATCCCGTAATACGCCATCGCCCGGCCGAGACTCCGTTTCTCGCTCACGGACGTGACCCACACTTGCGAGCCGTAGTGAAGCGCCGAGTCCCCGAATCCGATGACGAAGCGCATGACGGCCCACATGAGCAGTGACGGCCAGAGCGGTAAAAAGAACGTGGCGAGCGCCGTCAACACGATGCCGAGCACGATCGTCGGGCGGAATCCGTATTTGCGGACGAACCGTTCGAGTAGCGGCGCCGAGACGATGATGCCCAAATAGAGCATCGTCGCGTTCAGTCCGTTCAGCCAGGCCGGGTTGCCGTCACGTTCGATTAATGTGGATAGTAAAGGGATGAGCGCCCCTTGAATCAAGCCTGAAATAAAAACGACGAGCAATAAGATCGAAAAACGAAACCGTTCCATAGTTCACCTCATATACAAAAATAAAAAGCTGAGAGGTCTCAGCTTTTTGGTTCATCAATCGGTTGGGGAGTATGATTTATTTGCAGTAACTCGTCGTCCCAACTGCCTTGACTGAATACTTCATCATGGTCTACTTTGTCCGAAACGAATGCGGCTGTCAATAAGATGCTGAGCACGCCTCCGAAAATGATGATTCCCATGACGGTAACGATGAACACATAGATCGCTGTCATCATCGAACACCTCGATTCGTTTTATATACTAAATATTTCCCGAATCGAAATAATTAAAACGACTGGGCGACACGTTGTCTAAAGTCGACTGTCGGATAGTACGCTTGTTTGACGAGTGCGTTCGGTCCGAGGCATTTGACGGCGGGACAATGGCACGACAGTGTGGCGTTCAACGCGCTGTTCGTCCATTGATCGTACGCGTCTTGGAACGACGTATCGTACAACGTGCCGAGTGTGCCGAGTTCGTCGCCGAAGTCGGTGACGATGATCTGACCGTCAAAAATGTTCGTGTTCAACCGGGAGCGTCCGTCCGGGTCGTTGCGGACCGTCACGTTTTTCGCGGTCGAGAGTCGCCGCAGTAAGGCGCGGTCGGCTTCTGAGTCCGAGCAGGCGTAAAACGGCAACGTTCCAAACAGCATCCAGACGTTCTCGTCCCGAATGTCGAGTACGTCATGGATAGCTTGACGGATCTCGTCGAGAGAGGCCGACTCGAGCGCGCTAGCGAAGTCTGCGGGGTACATTGGGTGCAATTCTACTCGCTGGCAACCGAGCGAGACGATTTCCTCGTGAATCTCTTGTGAACTACTCACCACTTATTTGCTTCGCAACTTGAAGTGGGAGCTTCTTGGGAAGACCGTGCTTTGACCAGCCACGGTTGTGGACCAAGCTCGTCGGGCAGTCCCTGCCCTGGAGTGTTTCAGTC
>NZ_SJUU01000018.1:0-36487 GCF_004337115.1 Exiguobacterium sp. SH3S3 | reverse complement strand
TCGGCAGGTCTGGCATCATCGGGATCGCCTCCAGGATGTGTAGTTATAGCCAGTTTAGTCCGAAACGGCAAGGACGTACAGCGTCGCCCCGAGGGCACGCCGACTCCCGGGGGAACAGCGGGCAAGGCGAGACCCAGCAGCGACATCGTCGCGATGCGGCTCGCTGACCGCCCCCAGGAAAGCGGCGTGCCGGACAGGGCGGCTTGAAGGGCAATGAAAGCAGAGGAGCGCCATCCCATCCGGGATGACGCTCCTCTGCTCAAAATTATTTGAAGTTTTTCAGTGCCCTCGCGAGAACGAGTTATCGTTCTTCCGTAAGGGGTTTTGTCATGTCTTCTTCTATCAGATCTTCTTCTATCACGTCTTGTCGCTCCCGCGCCCCGAGCACGCCGTAGTCGAGGACGACGATCAAGATGGCGATTCCGGCGAGCGTCCAAGCGGCGTCGATGGCGAACTCGCCGACGATGAAGCCGAACAAGACGAAGGCGCCGAACGTCAGGTAATAGCCCTTGCGCCAAAGCGACCGGTACTGATTGGCGACGTCACGGTCCCATACGTAGAGGGCGACGTAGCCGACCAAGGCGATGAACAGCGTGGCAAACATCCAATAGAGAAACGACTGTAGCGTCAAGCCGAGCAAATACGCGAATAAAGGTTGATTCATGGAAATCCGCTCCTTCGGTGTATGGTCGTGTATGTCATAGAACTTCCTTCCATTCCATTTTCTACCTAAACACCGAATGCGTCAATACGACTATTCACCAAAAATGATTTTTGGTTCAAAAGCCCTATTCTTGTTTGATCCACATGAAGTCGTACGCCTCGAGCACGACCGCCTCGACCCATTCTCCCGTGAACAAGTTCGTCCCGTCGGCAGCGATGACGACCCGTTCGTCCGACACGTTCGTATAGAGTAGAAGCGTCTCGCCGCCTCCGCTCCGCTCGACCGTGAACACGCGTTTGTCCGTCGCGACGATGCGCTGCTCGGCGTACGGCGAGAAGGCCGGGTGCGTCCGCTTGACGTTCAGCTGGCTCAAGATGCCGGAGAACACTTGCAGGCGGTACGGGTCCGTCTTCAGCTCTTGGACGAGCGCGGCCCGCTCGACCGGCGTCGTCACCCCGAGCAGCGTCCGGTAATCGACGGCCGGGATGCCTTGGAGCGAGAACAAGACGCTATGGGCGGCGAGCAACATGTCGACCGACGGCTCTAGCAAGTTCTTCTCGAACGGGTCCCGCTCCGGGCTCGACAAGAAGTGGAAGTACGTCTTCCCGTCCCCAGGTGCCTCGATGTTGTCGGCCCAGTCCGTCAACCCTTTGACGTTGCCTTGGTCGAAAGCGAGCAGCGCATGGGACGCCAAGTCGAAGTGACAGACGACATCGGCGACGTCAAAATAGGAACCGATCCGGCTCACGTCCCCTTCATAGGCGAGGACGAGCTGGCCGTGTGGTTTATAGTGGTGGAGGATCAATTGCCATAGTTCGAGCACGTGCTTGATCCGCTCCTCGGGCATGCCCCGGAACGATTGGACGTGGACCCGGACTTTCGTCGCCCCTTGCGCGAGCCGTTCGATGAACGCGTCGGTCTCGTCGAGCAAATCGACTTGCAGCTCGTTATAGACGTCCGGCGTCATCTCGTACATGAGATCGAACTCATCGTGGAAGCGCCCGAGGTCCTCGAACAGACGGATGCGCGGGTTGACGGCCGTGTCGGTCGGCTTCACTTGATGCGGGAACAGCGACACGAGATACAAGTCGCTGATCGACGATCGGACGTGGTCTTTCAACAGCGTATGCAGCGCGTCGAGGTCTTGCGTCCCGTCGGTCGTGATGGCGTTCGCGTCGATGGTGAGGACGCTCGTCAGCTCGCTCGGCGCCTCATGGTCGTGCCACGTGTGGCCGGCCCACTTGTCGAACAGACGGCGCCAGTCGTCAGGTGTATGATCGTCTTCGAGTCGGTTGATTATCGGTTCAAGTTTGTCCCAAATCATGTGATCCCTCCTAGTACTGTCTCTATTAACAGTCCCACCGATGTACCCGTTTCAAACGCACGAAAAAAGCCACCCGAGAAGGGCGGCTTCAGTCCATCAAACGTTTCAGTTCGGTCTGGACGCTTGCGAGCGAGTCCGGATCGGGGTTCCAGTAATAAATACCGTCTGACTCTAGCCCGCCCGCCCCTTCGATCCGGAGCGTGCTGGCGTTGCGGAACGCCTGCATGTAGTCCGTCGACAGACCGACGAGATCATTGAACTCGATGTTCGTCTTGGCACGGTTGCCGGC
This sequence comes from Exiguobacterium sp. SH3S3, assembly GCF_004337115.1. Classification (NCBI taxonomy): domain Bacteria; kingdom Bacillati; phylum Bacillota; class Bacilli; order Caryophanales; genus Exiguobacterium; species Exiguobacterium sp. SH3S3. Next base: position 34,210 of record NZ_SJUU01000018.1, on the reverse strand, counting down.
GACGTCCAACAGTTTCGTCACTTTATCGACCGAGAAGTCGGAACGCCCTTTCTCGACGATGGCCGCGACGACGGCGCGTTGCCGCTCTTGGCGGCCGAAGTCCCCGTTCGGGTCGTTGTAACGCATGCGCGTATAAGACAATGCCGACTCACCCGTCAACTCCACTTCACCGACCGGATACGAGTAACCGTCCGACGCGAACGCGAAGTTGTTCGTCACCGTGATGCCGCCGAGTGCGTCGACGACCTCGGTGAACGCCTCCATGTCCGTCTCGACGACGTAGTCGATCGGGATGTCCAAGAGTCCTTCGACCGTATCCATCGCCATCTCGGCCCCACCGAACGCGTAGGCGTGGTTGATCTTGTCACGCATCCCGCGCCCGACGATCTCCGTCTTGGTATCCCGCGGGATGCTGAGCATCGCCCCTTCGTCCGTCTCCGGGTTGAGCGTCATGACGATGATCGAGTCGCTCCGCCCTTGCTCGGTGCCGCGGCGGTCGACGCCGAGAAGGAGGACCGATACGGACCGTTTCTCTTCGATCGTCTGCACTTGTTTGCGTTCTTCAGAGATTTCTAAATTATCGTTCACCCGTGTCACCGTCTCATTGACGTCCCGGTACATCGACCAGACGAACAGTCCGCCGGCGATGAGGAAGACGGTCATGACGCCTACTGTGAGCAACACCCATTTCTTCCATGATGATTTCTTGCGATGTCTCGCCATCAGACCACCTGCTTTCAGTTAACTATAGTATGAATAATTCCCGCTTACCGTGTAGTATTATAGCACGTTGCCAAAAAATGCTAACGATTTCTTTCGGATTTTCATGGGAAATGTGTGCGCTGAGGCCGGCGTCGCATATGATCGGGCCAAGCCGCGTTGATCTCCGCCCCGAGCAGCATCGTCGCCGCCGTCAAGTAGAGCCAGATCTGCAGCAAGATGACGATCCCGATCGTCCCGTACGTGTCGCCGAACATCGAGAACTGGTCGACGTAGATGCTGTAGGCGGTCGACAACAGCTGCCACGAGATGACGGCGAAAGTGGCGCCTGGGAGCGTCTCCGTGAATTTGACGTGTTGCTGGGGCGCGAACTTATAAAACAGCGAGAACGCGAAGATGAGGATGACGGTCGAGACGGTATATCGGGCGAGCGTCGCCAACCGTTCAAACTCCTCGAGCATCGGGAACCACGCGTACACGAGCTCGACGAACTCGCGACCGAAGATGTGGAACACGATCAAGATGACGGCGCCGACGCTGAAGGCGACGAGCGTCAACAGCCCGATGAGCCGACGGACGATGTAGCTGCGCGCCTCGGTCTCGCCGTAGGCGAACACGGTCAGCTTGACGAGCCGGGCCGCCCCGTTCGAGGCCGACCAGACGGCGATGACGGCACCGACCGAGATGAGCCCGGCGTTGATGTCGCCGCTGACGTCATAGACGACCGACAGCATGTCACGCACACTCGCGCCCGGGATCAAAATCTCGATCTGCTCGATCAACAGGGCGTCGTCGATCCCGAGCCACGCCATGACGGCGAACAACAGGACGAACGTCGGGAAGATGGCGAGAAACCAGAAGAAGGCGAGCGTGGCGCTATAGTCGTTGATGTGATGGTCTTTGAAGCGATGGCGGACGTCGATGATGAGACGGAACAGTCGGTCGAGCACACGGGTCACCCCTTTTTCTTTTTATTATCGCACAAATTAAAACGCCCCATCCGCTTTGGATGAGGCGCTGTTGTCATTGTTCCATCAATTCGCCGAGGTACGACTTCACGTCTTCAAGTGAGGCCGCGTCCGGGTTCCAGTAATAGATGCCGTCGTCAGCCTTGCCGCCCGTGCCTTCGAGTCGAAGGACGTCCTGGTTTTTGAAGGCGGCCATATAGTCAGCCGACAGCGTCCGGATGTCTTTGAACGTCATGTTCGTCTTCGCGTTATTGCCTAAGACGTCGAGCATATTGTTGAATTTCGAGATCGAGAAATCGTCTTTCCCTTTGTTGACGAGCGCCGTGATGACGTCACGCTGACGCTCTTGGCGACCGAAGTCGCCACTCGGGTCGTCGTAGCGCATCCGCGTGTACGCGAGCGCCTCGGGGCCCGACAAGTTGATCGTGCCCGGCTCGAACGAATAGTCGCCCGACGTGAAGGCGAACTTGTTCGTCACTTCGACGCCGCCGAGAAGGTCGACCGTGTCTTGGAACCCTTTCATATCGACTTCGGCGACGTAATCGATCGGGATGTCGAGTAAGTTCTCGACCGTCGCGAGCGCCATCTCGGCACCGCCGAACGCATAGGCGTGGTTGATCTTATCGGTCGTGCCTTTACCGACGATCTCCGTCTTCGTGTCGCGCGGTATGCTGAGCATCGCGCTCGCATCCGTATTCGGGTTGAGTGTCATGACGATGATTGAGTCGCTGCGGCCTTGCTCATCGGCACGGCGGTCGACACCAAGCAACAGGACCGATACCGGTTTCTTGTCGTTGATCGTCTGCTTGTTCATCCGTTCCGGGCTGAGCCCGGCCGACTCGTTCAAACGACTGACCGTCGAGTCCACTTGGTTATACAAATAAGCTGCCACCCCGACTCCGATGAGCAGGAACAGTCCGACGACGATCCCCACAATCAACGCGATGCGTTTTGCGGGCGTTTTCTTCCTACGACGTTTCTTGACTCTCTTTTTCTTTTGCTCTTCCATGACATTGCACCTTTCCTCGAACCTGTAGTCAATTTCACATAGGTTTTATTTTAGCATGCACCTTATTATTAATATTTCCATTTTTTATAAAAGAGGTAAATGGTTGCCGATTGTTGTCGAATTATTCACTCGCTTATTTCTATCGGCCGGTTTTGAAAAAAGGTTTAGCTTTTCTAGCATATCTTTTTTAACCCTACCCTGAGCTCCAAAAACCGAAACCGCTACCATTCCGATCACCATGGGCACAAGGTCGCAGCACGCAGTTCTAATTCTGACGAAACGGATCGGGGACATCCTCGATCAGTTATTTTTTTAGGTCCGTTTCCTCATTTCTAAAAAATGTCATAGTACAAACGCATTATATTTTGTAATATTTGTATATATCATCATGTAAATGTAATTGAAATCCAATTATTTTGCGAAGGGGATAGACGGATGCGTTTCGTCGTCACGTGTTTTATCGAGAAAAAAGAGCCATTTTCATTCATTATTTACGGGAGTTCGAGGCACCAGGCCGAACGGACGTTTAACCAGACGCTCCAGTTGGCCAGTCCGCTCAACGACTTCATCGAGGCGAGTGACGGACAGAAGATCCGAATCGGGTCGATCCTCGCCTACCGGATCGATGATATAAATCCTCTCTTTTGAATCCGCTCCATTTCGGGTAACCCTTATAAAGACTAAACCAATCGATTGGGGGAACGAATATGGAACTAGGAATGATTGGACTTGGCAAGATGGGACTCAACCTGGCGCTCAATTTGACGGATGGGGGCCACCGCGTACTCGGTTACGACCCGGGCAACGTGTCGACGAGCCAGTTCGAGACGCTCGATTCGCTCGAAGCGGTCGTGGGCGGGTTGAAAGCGCCGCGTGTCGTCTGGGTGATGGTGCCGGCCGGTGACGTGACCGAGCGTGTATTGAACGATTTGCATGCACTGTTGTCCCCAGGGGATATCGTCATCGACGGCGGCAACTCGAACTATAAGGAGTCGATGCGACGGGCCGAGCACTTCAACGACAAACTGATCTACTTCTTCGACGTCGGGACGAGTGGCGGCATGGAAGGCGCGCGCAACGGCGCCTGCACGATGATCGGCGGCGATATGGAAGCGTTCGGCAAGATCGAGGAGTTGTTCCACGACGTGTCGACGGACAACGGCTACTTGTACGCCGGTCCGAGTGGTAGCGGTCATTTCCTCAAGATGATCCACAACGGCATCGAGTACGGCATGATGCAGGCGATCGCCGAAGGGTTCGAGATCCTCGAGAAGAGCCCGTTCGATTACGACCACGAACAAGTCGCCCGTGTCTGGAATCACGGTTCGGTCGTCCGCTCCTGGTTGATGGAGTTGACCGAGAGCGCGTTCCACAAGGACGCGAAGCTCGACGAGATCAAAGGCGTCATGCATGCGTCGGGTGAAGGCAAGTGGACGGTCGAGACGGCGCTCGAATACGGCGTCCCGGCACCGGTCATCGCCATGTCGCTCATGATGCGGCAACGCTCGCTCGAGGAGGACACGTTCTCCGGCAAGGTCGTCGCTGCGCTAAGAAATGAGTTCGGCGGGCATGCGGTCGAGAAGAAATGAACGACAAAAAGGCAAATCCTTCACGTTTGAGGGATTCGCCTTTTTTTGTGTCTCATTGTCTGTCAGTCTTAATCTCCAGACTGACGTAAGACGTCTTCAATTCAAGTTGATACAACGTCCTGCTGTCCCCGAACGGGCGAACGTTTCCGAACGAGAACTTGCCCGTTTCCAAATATGTCCCTGCCTGCAGACGGATGAGCATCGTCGACGGAATCAGCATCTGTTGACTGTTGATTTCAATCGTGTCCTCAGTATAAGCGACCTCGATGTCTGCTTGTTGATACAGTTCGTACTTTTGATAGGCGTCATACTGGGTGAGCGCCTCAAGGTGCGGATACGTCCGGTCAATCATCTTGAACATGTCTTCAAACGAGTCTTTCATCGTCGCCCAACCCTGTCCTTTCGAGCGCCGTTCATCCAGCACGTCGTCAGGATGGATAAAGTGCGACACGAGTCCAAAGTTCGCGATCGCGTCGACGACAACGAACTGGTCGTCTATCGTTTCATTATATCCGCTCGAAATGCGCGGAAAGTTATATAGATGCTCATAGATTGGATTGGGGCCGAACTCTTGGACGTAACTGCCTTTCGAGGTGTCCCCGCTGTACAGGCTAGCGATGACGAGTCCATTGGGGAATGCTTCGTTCAAGACGGAAAGGCCAGACGCACCGATAATGTTTGATGGGGGAACGTAGCTCCGAATCTCTTCCTTCGGTATATAATAGCTAAACGTTTCGACGACCCGTTCGACGGCGCTCCGCATCTCCTCTCGACTTGCCCACGCCGTGTACCCAAGTTCCGGGTCCATCGTCTCCCCGTTCGTCACTAACGGCTGGTGGTTTAATCCGTGCAGCCCGATCTCCCCGTCCACTTGCATGAGACCACGCCCGTACTCGAACATCGATGCCCGAATCTTTTGAACAAGTTGGTCGACATCCTCTTCACTCGTCGCTTTATAGCTCCCGATCATGAACCCGGTGTAGACCAAATCATGGTCGCGGGCAATCTGTTGCACGTCCTGCCACCAGACGTCTGAGAAGAAATCTTTGATCGACAATCCGTACGCGTCCTCGATGACCGGAATTGAATTATCGGGCACCGGTGCCGGGAAATAATCGTCAGCGCCTGCACCATCAAGCCGCGTGAGTTTTTGTCAGACAAGGAAGTCGTGTTCCAAAACATGACTTCACCGTCACCATATGGCGCCATCCTTGAACTACCCCCACCTACGCTTCGCTTAGAGGTGGAGGATTCCTGAGTCATCCGGTCTAACGACCGGAACCTGATCAGGCTAGCCCCGTCGTCCCGACGGTTGAAGAGGCCAAGATTCGTTCAGCCTCTCGTTTCAAGTTCAGTCCTGCGTTCACATCGCGGTCGTGGTGGATCCCGCAGCCCGGGCATGTCCACTCACGCAGACCAAGATGCTTCACGTCTTTGTGTTGATGGCCACAACTCGAACAGAGCTGGCTCGAGGCAAAGGTCTTGCCGACCTTCACGACGGTCTTCCCGTACCAGTCCGCCTTGTATGCGAGCATGCGGAAGAACTCCGACCAACTGACTTCGGAGATGGACTTGCCCAACTTGCGGTTCTTCTGCATGTTCTTCACCTGCAAGGTCTCGATGCCGATGACGTCGTGGTTTTTGACGATCTCGGTCGATACCTTGTGCAGGAAGTCGGTGCGCTTGTTGGCGATCTTCTCATGGATGCGGGCGACCTTGCGTGTTTGTTTCTGATAGTTTCTCGCCTCGGACAGCTTGATGTTCTTGTCCAGGGCGATGAGCTGACGGCGGGAGAGCTTGCGCTGCTCGCGCGCCAGTCTCTTCTCGAGCGTGCGGAAATAGCGGTCGTTTTGGTACACCGTGCCGTCGGACAGGATGGCGAAGTTCTTGAGTCCGACGTCGACGCCGACGGTTGAGCCGGTCTTCGGCAGTTCGTCGATTTCCTGCTCGACGAGGAGGGAGACGAAGTATTTACCTGAGGCGTTACGTCGGATCGTGGCGTTCAAGATGCGGCCCTCGACCTGCTTCGAGTTGGCGAACCGGACCCACTTCAACTTCGGAAGTTTGAGCTTGTTGCCGACGATCGACACCTCAGGAAGTTGAGACTTGCCTTGGATGTTCGTCTTATAGGATTGGACGGGGTTCCGCTTCGATTTGAACCGTGGCCGTTCGTTCTGCTTCTTGAAGAAGCGGTCATACGCCTCGGCTAGATGTTTGACGCTGGTCTGGACAGATGTGCTATCGACTTCTTTTAGCCAGTCAAACTGTTGCTTCAAGGTAGGAATTTCTTTCGAACAGGAACCGTAGGACAAGCCTTTTCCTGTCGTCTTGTAGGTTTCTTCCCACTTCGCTAAGAAGTGGTTGAAGACGAAACGTGAACAACCGATTGTCTTGGCAATCAGGATTTCCTGCTCCTTTGTCGGATATATTCGGAATTTGTAAGCCTTATGCTTCAACATGATATTCACCCCCTTTGGGTATTTATACCCAATGGATAAACAATTCAGAGTCTAGCGGCAGATCGACATAGCCCGGGAAGAGTTCTCGTTCAAAGATAAGCCCGTTGACCCCGTCCAGAAAGTCCCCGAAATCGCTGACACCGACGAGGTCGGCCCACTTCGCATCAATGAAACGTCCGGCGATATAGAGACGCCCCCCTTGTTCGACGAATTGTTTAATCGTCTCGTACGGCCACTGCTCCGTGTTTTCCCCGCTCAAGACGAGCACGTTATGCGGTGACGGGTCGAGCTCCTCGATTTGTGCAGCCGTGATCGATGTGTATGGGAGTTTGGCGTAGTCGAGCGCGTATTTGAAGTTCGTCAAAATCGCCTCGGACAATTCATCCTCATTTTGATGAATGTAGATATTGATCGGCTCTCCTTCAAGTTCTCTGCTCTCACCCGCTAGCGTCCTGAACTCTCTCGCTTCATGGGCTTTGGTCGGGATCAACCGGTGGCCATAGTCGAGTCTAAGCAACTGGACAAATAGAATTCCGACCAAGAGTAGCGAAAATAAGGCAGCGACATAGCTGATCATTGATTTGTTCACCAGACTGCACCTTCTAACCGTCTAAGAATGAACCGCCTGTCTTCTTGGATGGTGCTTTCCGGCACCATATCTTTCATCTGGTCAAGCAACGGGCGAAGCTCGACCTCTCCCTCGTCTGCGAGCACAAGTTGCCCCGAGCTCAAGGGACAAGGTCGATTTATCCTCACGTTTCGTCCGTGGCATGCATGTCACCGCGCGAGCCGGGTCGTCGATCATGTGATGGCACATCGCTTTTACGAATGTTATGACCGTTCCTTGAATTAGGTGTATACTTTGAGACGCATGATTCGCTCGTTTTCATATTACGGGTATGCTGGCCTGTCGGCTGACACGTTCAGCGCTTCGAATCACAGTCTCGCTACGATCACCCCCCGCTATCATTATATGGAAATAATATACACAAAAAAATATATAATGTGATTTCATTCATATTGGTGCATACATATAAACGATCGCCCGATTCTTCTAATGTCGCGACGTTTTAGGTCTATTTTCCCGTTTTATTGACTCTTCACTCAAACATATTTACTACTCGTCAAATTATGCGTATATTTGTAAACGCTGCTGTTTTTGTAATGATTGGAAATGAAAAATAGGAATGCTTCACCGTTCCTGACTCGATATATTCAGATTAAGGAGGAAACTATGACTCGGTTCAACTGGATCAATCCGCTCAAATCTCGATTGGCTGCCACTGACTTACCGATCGCACTCGCTGACGTCACGAACGACCGCCACTTCATCGAAGGACACCTCGACCCGGTCTTCTTGCTCGACATTCACGGGAACATCGTCGATTCCAACGAGAAGTTGTCGCTCTTGCTCGGCTACACGAAGCGTGAACTGTTCACGCACTTCGCCCGCTTCACGACCGAAGCAGACGCCGAACGGATCCAAACGTATTTCGCAAGCGCCCTGTCAGGAGCTGAAGAGACGTACACATGCATGGCGAAACAGAAGGACGGCCGCATGTTGAAGCTGCAAATCACCAACATCCCTGCCTATGACAACCACTTGATCGTCGGTGTGTACGGGATCGCCCGCGACATCACGCAAGACGACCGCTTAAAGGACGAGGTGGGACGGCTTCGCGACTTATACAAGCACGTTGAGGCGTCCATCTACCGAAAAGATTTACGGACCGGTAAGCTCGAGTTTTATACCGCCGGATTTGAGACGTTGTTCCAGACGGCACCGCAAGCGATGGGTGAGGACCCGACATCTTGCCATCACGTGATCCATCGGAACGACTTAGCCAAAGTCCGGGCCGCCCATGCAAGTGTCGAAGCGGGGCAGGAAACGACCGTCCTCTACCGGACAAACTTCAACGACAGCGTCAAATGGGTCGAGGAACGCCTCATCCCGAAGTTTGACGACGACGGCACGGTCACGGCCGTCATCAGTATCGCCCACGATATCACCCGTCTGAAGACGCAAGAAGAACAGATCTGGCAGCTCGCCATGCACGATTCGCTCACTAGTCTGCCGAACCGGAGCCTGTTTCTCTATGAGCTGGGCGAACGGATGGAGCAGCACGAGCATATCGCGGTCCTGACGATCAGCTTCAACTCGATTCACCGGATCAATCACGACTTCGGCTACGCCGTCGGAGATGACTGGATCGTCGCGGCCACGTCGGCCCTGCTCCATCGTTTGCCGAACGGCAGCTTCGTCGGTCATCTCGGGGGTGACGAATTCATGTTGCTCTTGCCCGATGTCACGGATGAGCCCTCGTTGATCATGAGCTGCCAGTCTTTGCTCAAACTCGGGGAGAAGCATATCCAAGTCGGCCCGTACGAATGGCGACCACCCGTCTCGATCGGGGTCAGCCGCTATCCGCATGACTCGACCGTCGCCGAAGAGCTGCTGCAGTACGCCAACACGGCACTAGGCCGGACGAACTTGCCGGGCATGGACCGGTTCGTCTTTTACGCCTCGAGCTTCAATATCGACTCGTATCGGCGACATCAGCTCGGCAACGATTTGCGTCGCGCCATCGAAGAAGACGAACTCTTCCTTGAATTCCAACCGAAAGTCGACGCCTGGTCGGGCCGGATCGTCGGGGCCGAGGCGCTCGTCCGCTGGCAACATCCCGAATGGGGACGGATTCCGCCGAACGACTTCATCCCGTTGTCTGAAGAGAGCGACCTCCACATCCAACTCGCCGATTGGGTGCTCCATCATACGTGCGCCCATCTCCGCGACTGGCAGGACAAAGACCTCCCCGTCGTCCCGGTGTCGATCAACGTGTCACCGAAACGACTGTTGCATGGGCACTATGCCGAGACGGTCACACGGGCGCTCCGCCGCTATACGCTCACGCCGTCGCTGCTCGAGATTGAGATACTAGAGACCGATGTCTTGAGCGATAATCGGAAGATTCACGACACGCTCGAACAGCTCGACGCCGCCAATATCCGTGTCGCCCTCGACGACTTCGGGACCGGCTACTCGTCGTTATCTTATTTGCAGCAGTACCCGATCAAGACGATCAAGATCGATCAACAGTTCGCCGCTGACTTGCATGAGAACAAGAAGTCACAGGCGATTGTGCGGACGATCCTGTTCATGGCCGAGGAGTTTGCGATGGACGTCGTCATCGAAGGCGTCGAGACGCTCGAACAACTCGATGTCGTCCGACGCCTCAACTGCCGCATCGTCCAGGGCTACTTGTTCAGCCGTCCGCTCTGCGCCGAGCAGTTCGAACAGGCGCTCGAGGACCGCTTCCTAGCGACGACGGAGACGGTCGGCCCAGCCGTCACGCGACAAGCGTTCTCGCTCGAGGCGAGCGTGACGATCCACAAGTTCCACGACCGGGAGCTGTCGATCGGCTCGACCCCGATCCTCGTGACGAAGATCGGGCTGCAAGGGCTGTATTTTCACGCCCGGGTCCGCTTGCCGGTCAGTGAGGCCATCGAATTGAAGATCTTCTTGCCGCAAATCGGTGACAAGACAGAGCTTCTCGTCCGACTCGTCCGTGTGACCGAGCTCGAAAGCGGTCTGTTCGAATACGAGGCGAGCTATCTCGATACGAGTGAATCGCACCGCATCATGATGACGCTTCAACAAAAAACGCAAGTCCCGAAAAGCCCTTTGTGATCAGTCGAGAGCACTGAACAACCTCCGTTTTGTCCGAGCATCCTTTTTCCTTGCCCGTATCCTGTTTTGGACAGGCTACACGTAGCTAGACTTTAAAAAGAAAACGGGGTAGTGTCATCCCACGCGGGACGACACTACCCTGTTCAAAGTATTTAAAGTTTTTCCGCTGGGAAGCGTCACCTATGTGCTCCTCGTCAAGCAAGATCACGGCTCGGCTCGGTACCTTCTTCACTCGATTTACTTTTCGCATCGAACTCCGCCCGCGTCATGACGTCCTCGACATGCATATTCACCTCGACGACATCAAGGCCGGTCATGTCATGCATCGCCTTCTTGATTTTGGCGACGGTCTCGTTAAAGATGCCCGGTATACTCTTTCCGTATTCGACGATGACCCGTAAATCGAGCGCGACTTGATGTTCGCCAACTTCGGCGTCGATTCCTTTCGTGATGTCCTCTGTACTCCGGAACCGGTCTGCGAACCCGCTCATGAAGCCACCGCTCATCGACAAGATGCCTTGGACCTCACCAGTCGCAAGTCCCGCAATCTTTTTGATGACTTGGTCTTCAAACGTCAACTTGTTTTGACGCACCGTTTCGTCTGACGCGCTCTTCTGGACATTCGTGTTTTCGCTTTGCATGGCCCTTCTCCCCTTCCTAATCCTCGAACTGACTCGTTCCGTTTACTTCCGCGTGAAAAATGACACCCATTCGTCTACCCGAAGCACACCGTCCGCCCACTTGCCGAGTAAAAATCCAACAAACGCCAGCGACACGATGAGAAGCGTCTGGCCGAAGCCGATTGTCAGGAACAGTACCGCAATGACAATCCCGACAACGACTCCGAGCAGACGGAATCGGTAAGGAAACAACATCGTTTTCACATCCATCACAGCACCTCCTTATACGACTCGTTCTGACGTTTGACGTTTCGTATCTTGAATGTGGAGTGACACGTCAGTCACCGGCAATTCAAGCAATGCTTCAAGCCGCTCTTTCACGTGCGTCTGAATCTCTTTCCCGAGCGTCGGCAGCCCGTCACGATTGAAGACCGAACAATCGATATGGACGTGGACGCTCTCTTTCTTTGAATCGATGTCGACTTTGACGTCCGGCGTCCGCACGCCTTGGAACGTCTTCAACGATTCGTACACCATCTTCTCGATCTTCTCGGTCGAGATGGTGATTCGCCCTTCCCCTGTCTCGATCGTATATCGTTCCGATTTCGATTTGGCGATGAGTCCGGTCAGAAGCATCAAGATAAACACAATGCCAAGGAAAATGGAGATTGCGAGGATGGTGTATACGTACTCGTCTTGATTTTGCCACCGTTCTAGATAGGAACTGAGTCGTGGGACGTCATAGACTCCGAGCAACAGCACCCCAACACTGACCAACCCGACAATGCCCGTGATGACCAAAATGAATCGATTCAATCCATTCATGCCCCTATCCCCTTTACGAATAGCTTATTTCACGACATAACGTTCATTCTCTCTCTATGTATATACTTAATAATTTCCCTTTCAGACGTGCATAAAACATTTCACGTTATGAACTTGAAGATGGTTTGACGACAACCAAAAAGAAGCCCATGTCAGGCTTCTTCATCGTCCGGAATGGTTATTTTATCGAACTGTTCGTCGCGACAGAGCGTGATCGCTTGCATCGCGAGCTGATAGTCCTCTTGCGGCAGGCTGATCAGTTCCGTCGGCAGCACCCATTCTTTATGGTTGTACAGATGGATGACAAGTTTGACGAGGACGAGCTCGCCCTTATCGAACGTATTGTCGTCGATGATTGTCGATGTGTTGATTCTCCCTGTCTCGAGGTTGACGTACGGCAGCAGAATGTCACGCACCCGCTCGTTCCCCGCGATCACATACAGCGCCGAGAAATATTCTTTCCCCGCCGCCCCTGGGTCTTCTAACCGCCGTGCCAGTTGTTTGAACACGCGATAGTGGTCAGCCGACAAAAATTCGATGTTGTTCATAGTGTTCAGCCTCTCTATCCGTATTTCGCTAGATATGTATCATTTCCACGCTTTGTCAAAACATAACCCTATCCGCAGCCTATTCCGCAATTTTCACATTTCGCAATGACAAAAAAGCGGCAGCTCTTAGCCGTCGCTCGTCCCGAACAGTTCGGTCCCCGGCTTCACCCGTCCGTCGTCATACTTATAGATGATGTGCTCGGCCGAGAACTCGGTCGGTATCGTGAGCCCGGCCGCGGCCGTCAAGTTGTACAGCCCTTCGCGAAGCGAGATGATATAGTTCGTCACCCGGAAGCTCTTCTCGTCAACGACGAGCGCCCGTTGCAGCTTCGGGTCCGTCGTCGCGACACCGACCGGGCACCGGTTCGTATGACACACTTGTGCCTGGATGCAGCCGACGTTGAACATGAGGCCACGGGCGATGTTGACGAAGTCCGCGCCGAGCCCTAAGGCGATGGCGACTTTATCGGCCGTCACGAGCTTGCCGGAGGCGAACAGTTTGATCTTGTCGCGCAGTCCATGCTCGACGAGGAGACGATGGACGTACGGCAACGCGGCGTGAAGCGGCAGTCCGACCGCGTCCGCGAGCTCTTGATACGTCGCCCCGGTCCCGCCTTCCCCGCCGTCGACGGTGATGAAGTCCGGATATCGATCGGACGTGGCCATGGTGGCGATCAAGTCATGGAGGTCATCGAGCCGACCGACGACGAGCTTGATGCCGACCGGCTTGCCCCCGACGTCGCGCAACCGTTCGATGAAGGCGAGCATCTCCGTGTTCGTATGGAACTCGTTGAACCGGTTCGGGCTGTCGATGCTGACGCCGACTTTGACGTTGCGGATCTTGGCGATCTCCGGCGTCACTTTCGTACCTTCGATGTGGCCGCCCCGCGTCTTCGCACCTTGGGCGAGCTTCAGCTCGAAGGCGCGCACTTGTTTGATGGCACTCTTCTCCTCGAACGCCTCCCATGAGAACGCCCCGCCCTCGGTACGGACACCGAACAATGCCGGCCCGATCTGATAGACGAGGTCGACGTCCCCTTTCAAGTGATAGTCGGACAAGCCGCCTTCTCCGGTGTTCATCCACGTCCCTTTCGCCCGGCCGAGACCAATCGAGAGCGCGCTGATGGCGTTCTCGCCGAGCGAGCCGAAGCTCATCGCCGACTGACCGATGAGGCCGCGCACTTGGAACGGCTCCCGGCACGTGTCTTTGCCGATGACGGGCGCGTCTGCAAGCGGCAACAAATACGGTGACACCTTTTGCTCGACGATGTGCTCTTTTCGCGTGAACAGATTGTCGGCGTCGAGATGATACATATGCGTCGTCACCGTCTCGTCTCGGGCAATCTTCAAGTCGGTCCGTTGCGTCGGGAACAAGGCGTTCTGGACGTAGAAGCCGTTCGCGTCGAAGTCCCGTTCCGACCCGAAACCGATGAGCCGCGACTTATATTTCCCGGAAATGACGGCCGACTCGTACTCGTTCCGCGAGAACGGCGTCGCTTCGTTGTCGTTCGAAAATAGGTATTGGCGCAGCTCGGGGCCGATCATCTCGAGGATGTAGCGGACCTTGCCGAGGAGCGGGAAGTTGCGGAGGACGGCGTGCTCGCGCTGATTGCGGTCTTTCATCCATAAGTAGAACAGCAGCATGAACGGCATCGAAATCAAAAGCACCATCAATATGAGCAGTACGACCAGCATCGTCGTGTTGAGCGACATCGTCCTCTCTCCTCCCGTAGCGTTCGGTTGTCCTTATCCGATACCACGTCGGGTGAACGATGAAACAGCTCATTCATCGTCTCCTAACTTCCCGTCGTTCCAATTGCCGAGCTGCTTGCCTTGTCTCGTCTTGTCGATCAGGTTGCGAAGCGTCGCCTGAGTGTCCCGTCCACATTCTTCACTTGTCCGTCGATCCAGCCGAAACAGAGTGCCTCATACACTGACTCGATATACTCCATCCCTTCGCCCTTGCGGAACTCGACCCAAAGCTCGCGCTCGTCAGGATGATCCTGCAGCCAGTGACGGAACGTTTCTGCCGTCTCAAAGTATCGCGCTTCGCTCACTTTCCTCCCCCCCTTTGCTAACAGTATTCCCCTATGCGAACGGTTTCGCGTCATCCAATCAGGGAATTAGACAGTGTCAGGTGCAACGATTGTCAGGTTAGCCATTCTGTTATAAGGAAGTGATTGTGTGTACACCATTGGCGTCGACATCGGGACGACGAGTACGAAAGCCGTCCTGTTTCAACATCACCAACAACTCGCGGTACATAACGTGCTGTATCCGCTCCTTACCCCGGACACGGAGACAGCCGAGCAGGACCCGGTCGTCATCTACGGAGCGGTGCTTGAAGCAGTCAGTACCGTCCGGGCGCAAGCCGACGGTCCGATCCGCTTCGCTTCGTTCAGCTCGGCGATGCACAGCTTGATCGCACTCGATGATACAGGGCGTCCGCTCACGAACAGCATCACCTGGGCCGATAGCCGGGCCAACCCGTACACGCAGGAGATCAAACGCGACTTTGACGCGAGCGCGCTCCATATGCGCACCGGCACACCGGTCCATCCGATGGCGCCGCTGTCGAAACTGCGTTGGTTAAAAGCGGAACATGCGGACATGTTCAAGCGTGCCGCCAAGTTCGTCTCGATCAAAGAGTACGTCTTCTATCGCCTGACCGGACGCTTCGTCGTCGACCATTCGATCGCCTCGGCGACCGGTCTGTTCAATTTGAAGACGTGCGACTGGGACGCGGAGGCGTTACATATCGCCGGCGTCACACCGGACCAACTGTCCGAGCTCGTGCCGACGACCGAGATCATTCAATTAAAGCAAGACGTGCGTGAGACGCTCGGCTGGGACTTCCCGCTCGTTATCGGGGCAAGCGACGGTGTGCTATCGAACCTCGGTGTCGGGGCGTTCGAACCGGGCGTCGTCGCTGTCACGATCGGGACGAGCGGTGCCATCCGGACGGTCGTCCGTGAGCCGGTCGAGGACCCGAAAGGCCGTATTTTCTGTTACGCCTTGACCGACAAGCATTGGATCATCGGCGGACCGGTCAACAATGGCGGCATCATCCTCCGTTGGCTCCGGGACGAGTTCGCGGCGAGCGAGGTCGAGACGGCGAAACGGCTCGGCATGGACGCTTATGACATCCTGACCGATATCGCCGAGACGGTGCGGCCGGGTGCCGACGGGCTGTTGTTCCACCCGTACTTGATGGGCGAACGGGCCCCGCTCTGGGACTCGAACGCGCGCGGCTCGTTCTTCGGCCTGAGCATCCACCATAAGCGTGAGCACTTCATCCGCTCGGTGCTCGAAGGTGTCATCTTCAACCTGTATACGGTCATGCTGGCGCTCGACGAGCTGACGGGCGCACCGAACCGGATCCATG
The DNA here is from genome assembly GCF_004337115.1 of Exiguobacterium sp. SH3S3. Classification (NCBI taxonomy): domain Bacteria; kingdom Bacillati; phylum Bacillota; class Bacilli; order Caryophanales; genus Exiguobacterium; species Exiguobacterium sp. SH3S3. Next base: position 18,399 of record NZ_SJUU01000018.1, on the reverse strand, counting down.
CGACGGGCGGTTTCGCCCAGTCGAAGCTGTGGCGCCAGATGATGGCCGACATCTTCGACACGCCGGTCGTCGTGCCGGAAAGTCATGAGAGTTCGTGCTTAGGTGCGGTCATGCTCGGTGAGTATGCGTTTGGTGATATCGACGACTTCACGGCCGTGCCGCAAGTGACGCATGAGCACATTCCGGACGTAGAGGCGACGACAATCTACCGGGAGTTACTCCCGATTTATATTCGCTTATCGCGTCATTTCGCGGAAGAGTATGAAGCGATTGCTGCGTTTCAGCGGAAGCATGTATGAGAGAAGCCGAGTCCTTCAAGGGCTCGGTTTTTTGAGGGAATCAATTATTCAGATGCGGTCGCAGGTGCTAAAGGACATCCGTCATCGGAATACGATCATTCGAATGAATGACAGGATTACGAAAGGATATTCAATTACATATATGGAAAATAACGATAGGTTTAAAGGTGTCTACACTTCTCTTGGAAGGGTTATAAGTTTTAGTGAATGAAAAGGATGATCATCAGGAGGAGGGATTGATTCAGTGGCCATTGCTGTCGGATATATAATTACATGTATAGGTACATTTGTGGCTTATTGGCTTAGTACGGGAGAAACGAGAAAGACAAAATTCAAAATATGGGGCATCGCTCTGATGCTTCCCATTTCGCCAGCTTTAGCATTTTCAATCGGGCTCTCCTATGCAATTAGTGTCGAAAATGGTTGGGCCGGATTAATCATGTGGCTTATCTTCCCCATTATTTTCTTAATCGGACTCACTCTGCTGTTAGTTGGCATTTTCAAAAAGGAAAAGGAAATCGTTTGAGGGATGCAATTAAAGTATCTTCCAAGACATATATCAAATTGAAGGGGGAAAGAAATTGAATAAAGCGTTTTTAATTATAATGAACATTATAACGGGATTGGTCGTGACCGCTCTCACTATTTTCGCTCTTGGAATAAGTGGCATGGCAGAAGGGCCTCAACCTGCGTCTAGCTACTATTGGTTACTGTTATTCGGGGTATGGTTTATTGGTTTAGTCATGCAGTTGAAAAAATCAACTAGAGTCATCGGCTTAGTCGTTACCTTTCTTCCTATCCTCTATTTTGTATCTCTTTTTGTATTTGAATTCTTATAACTTTTGGTCCGTCACCATAACGTGTAGTTAGGCGAACGTTACGGTAATGGATCATTTTTTATGCCTTCTCGTACGTCACCATGACGAACTGTCCCGACGCGCGCTGACTCGTCAGTCTCAACTTCGTCTCCTTCGTGCCTTCCGGGAAGAGCGGGATGCCTTCTCCTAACACGACCGGGGCGATGGCGATCTCATAACGATCGATCAAATCGTGTTCCATCGCGGCCTTGATGATTTCCCCGCCGCCGATGAGCCAGACGTCTTTGTCGACTTCTCGTTTCAACCGCTCGATCAACTGCTCGATCGGCTCGTCCGTGAACGTGACGTGCTCAGCTTCCCGCTCCGGGCTCCGCGTCAGAATGTAGTTCGGGATGTCCGGGTACGGATAGCGGTCAGGTTCTAACTTCAACACTTCCTCGTACGTCTTCCGCCCCATGATGACCGCACCGACCGTCTTGAAGAAGTCGGCGTAGCCGTTGTCCCCCTCCCCAATAATTTCAAATAGCCAATCGAGCTGATCGTTCGTCCGAGCTATCTTTCCATCTAAGCTCATCGCGATATATACGACGACGTTTGCCATGATGTATTCCTCCTTGGTTCGTGATACATTCAGCTTAATCGACAAACACGACAAAACTTGACGGGAATGGTTCATTTGAAAAAACGACATTTGCAGTTGATTCGATTGTTGAATCGCGGGCGCCGGTTCACGGCGGACGAACTCGCCCATGAGACAGGTGCCTCGGTCCGGACGATTCAACGGGACATGTTCACGCTTGAAGAACTCGGCTATCCGATATGGAGCGTCCCTGGTACGGGCGGCGGTTATGAGATGTTGCCGAACCGCTTGTTGCCCCCGCTCCAGCTCCGCGAACAAGAAGCGGTCGCGCTCTACCTCACGCTCAAGTGGATGGAACAGATCCCGGACGTGCCGTTCGGCAACATGCGCGACACGCTATCCGACTGGTACGTGAACGAGTTGCCACATGATCTTGAGACGAAAATCGCCCGGCTCGAAAAGAACATCCTTTGGCTCGGAAACAAGACCGTCCCATCGGCCCCCTTCACAAAAGACGTGTATGCGGCGGTCGAACGAAAACGAAAAGTCGAGATGACGTACGCGACGACGAAAGGACAACGGACGTTCACAATCGAGCCGGTCGGGATGGCGCTCCTCAACTTCAAATGGTACGTGTTCGGTCGATCGGACTATGGATTGCGTCAATATCGGATCGGCCGGATTGAAGCGCTGCACTCGTTGAATGAAACGTTCGAAGCGGACGACTTAGAGACGCTGCTGCACGCGAGCGACGCACGCGACGGCGTCACCGTTCGGCTCAACATCACCCCACTCGGACGCCGTCTGCTTGAAGACGTATTACCCGATATCGCAGAAAAGAATGAGTGGGTCGTGCCGGAAGCGGAACTCTCCTTCTTGTCGCGGCAGTTGCTCGCGGCCGGCGCGGAAGTCGAGGTCGTGGCACCGCTTGAATTGCGAGAGATGATGCGGGAGCAGGCAAAAAGATTATGGGATCTATATCAATAGAAAATGGACTCATACCGGCAAAGGTGTGAGTCCATTTTAGTTCGGTCGAGTGTTTACTAGTTGAAGCTGTCGAACAGATTCCTGAAGTCGCTCAGCATTTTTCGGACTTTGCAACAAATACATCGTTTCCATCAACCGGTTGTATTCTTGCTCAGGCATGATGATTGCATGTTTGCCGTTCTTTTGTACGATTGTAATCGTCTCTTGATTGTCGTGTACTTGATGCAAAACTGCTTTCAAGTTATCACGTGCCTCGCCGTAGGAAATGACAGTCATATTGCTCACTCTCCTTTGGAATCATTGATATTTAAACTATACCCGAAGGAACAGCAGAAATTCGATGAGACTTCTGTAATTATTCATGACGAATAATTCGATTCATGCAAAAACTGTAATTTAATGGTAAAGACAACTTACATACCTCTTAGTAAAGGAGCGCTCTCATGACTAACAAGCTATCGTTTTTCACTCTATTCGTCTCCATCAGCGTCGTCTCACTGTTCATGATCATGGTATACATCACCATCTCGCCACTCGAATTGAACGAGACGATCGGTTCAGGGCTGTTCTATTTAAAGGGCTACTATGAAGAAGGCAATATGATCGTCACCGAGCAAGGCATCGGCGTCGTCACGTTGCCGCTCGCAATCGGACTCGTCTTCGCCTCACTTATCAAAGGTATCCAGTTCTTCAAAACACCGTCAGCCATCAACTGAAACGAGCCCTTCAATCACGAAGATTGAGGGGCTTTGTTTTGTCGATAGGCGAACCGACGCTTCAAGACGACATCGTCCGCACCCCGTACATGACATCAGCGCATAGGCAAGCGATGGCAAAGGCCGGCTTCCAAATGTGGGACTGGAACATCGACAGTCTCGACTACCGGTATAAGTCGGACAACCGCCGCGTCCAAAATCAAGTGTTCGCCCGGCTCGACGCGAACTACAGAGCGAGAATCGCCTCGATCATTTTGACGCACGACCATTCGATCACCCCGGCCGCACTCGACTACATCCTCCGCCATTCGAAGAAACGCGGCTACGAATTCAGGACGCTACAAGGCATCAAAACCCCGCACAACTTCTTCAGCAAATGGAAGCCAAGACAGTAAAAAATGCCGAGTCGCATGGACTCGGCATTGCTGTTTACATCTCGAGCTCTGTGAACGCGAGCGGGACGAGTTCTTCGAGCGTCACTTCTTTGACGTCGGCGTTACCGTTCGTGAGCAACACCTTGAAGTCCGGATCACCGAACTCGACGAGCACTTGGCGGCAGATGCTGCACGGCGGCAAGAAGTCGACCGTGTCACCTGACACCGCGACGGCTTCGAAGTCACCTTTTTTATAGCCTTGCGCGATGGCCGTGAACACAGCCGTGCGCTCGGCACAGTTCGTCGCTCCGAACGAGACGTTCTCGACGTTGACGCCGTCGATGACCGTTCCGTCCTTCATGAGCAACGCTGCTCCGACACGGAAGTTCGAATACGGTGAGTAGGCGTTCTCTTTCAATTGACGGGCGCGCTCGACTAATTGTTGTTGGTTCATGGGATCATGTCCTCTCTGACTCAAAATGAACTGATGCCAGTTCCCGTGCCTCGATTTTTGGGCAGGATTTCTAGCATACACCTCGCACTTGAGACAAGTCAACATTTTTTTGTTGACGCTTTCACCTAGACGAAACAGGAGCCGTGTCCCACCCGACACGGCTCCTCTCTCGTTACAACTCCCCTCTCCGGTTCATCCGGATCAAGAGGTAAATCAAATACGGCGCGCCGACCATGCCGGTGATGACCCCGACCGGATAGCGGACGGTGAAGGCGAACTGACCGATCAGATCGGCGGCGAGCACGAGGACGACGCCGACAAGTCCGGCCGGAATGATCGTCGAGCGCCCATCCCCGACGAGCCGTTTCGCGATTGGCCCAGCGAGGAAAGCGATGAAAGCGATCGGTCCGGTCGTCGCTGTCGCCAGCGCGAGCATGAGCACCGAGGCGATGATCAAGAGGATCCGGGTCTGGTTCGTCTTGATGCCGAGCGACGTCGCCGTCATCTCCCCGAGTTCTAAAATCTGCAGCTGCCGGCTGAGGCGGAGGATGACCGGGAGACAGAGGGCGACCGCGAGCATGAGCGGCGGCAACGTCTCCATCTTGACCCCGTTCAAACTGCCGCTCAGCCAACGCATCGCCGTCCCGACATCGTTTTGGCGACTAATGAGCAATAAGTAGTTGATGACCGCGGTCAGCATCGCTTGGATGCCGATCCCGACCAAGACGAGACGTCCGATCGAGAAAGCGGCGCCTTTTGATAAGACGTAGAGCACGATGACCGTCGCGAGTCCCCCGATGACCGAGATCATCGAGACGAAAGTGTTGCTCGCCTGCAAGACGACGATGCCGAACACGGCGGCCGCACTCGATCCTGTCGTGATGCCGATGACGTTCGGGTTGGCGAGCGGGTTTCTGAGCATCGTCTGGAACACCGTCCCGGCGATGCCGAACGCGAGTCCTGAGAAGACGCCGGCGAGCATGCGTGGCAAACGGATCGTGCCGACGGCGAACGACGCACCCGGTACTTGTTCCCCGAACAAGACACGGACGACATCCGCGACCGGATAGATCGTATTGCCGAGCATGAGCATCAATGCGCTCAAGGCGAGCGCGAGCACGAATAGCACGAGCGTCACGAACACCGTCCGCTGCCGGCGCTTGCGACTATTGTGAATGATAGGTTGAACTGACTGTTTCATCATAGGCCACGCACCTTCACTTTCATCGTCAAGGCGATCAAAATCGGCGCCCCGACGAACGCGGTGACGATGCCGACTTCAAGTTCGCCCGGACTGCCGAGCAAACGCCCGACTACGTCGGCGAACGTCAACAGGATGGCACCCGATAAGGCTGACATCGGAATGATATACCGTTCATCCGGTCCGAGCACGAGACGGATCAAGTGCGGGGCCAACAGACCGATAAAGCCGATCGGACCGGCCAATGCCGTCGCCGCGCCACACAAGATGACGCCGGCGAACGAAGCGATGACTTTTAACGAACCGATCCGGACCCCGAGTCCCGTCGCCATCTCTTCGCCGAGCGCCATGATGTTGAGTGACGGGGCCGCGAAAATGGCGATAAAGATGCCGGCGATGAAGAACGGGAGGAACGTTACGATCGAGTCCATCGTCCCCGCCCCGACGCTGCCGACTTGCCAGAACCGGAACTGGTCCATGACGTTCGAGCGTGGGATCATGATCGCCATGACGAGCGAGGACAACGCCGCACTCGTCGCCGCCCCGGCCAAGACGAGCTTGAGCGGGGTCGAGCCGCCCCGCCCGAGCGAGCCGATACCGAACACGAACGCGGCCGTCAAGAGTGCACCGACGAGGGCGAACCAGATGTAGTCGCCTGCAGTCGAGATGTTGAAGAACGCAATCCCGACGACGACGAACAGCGCCGCGCCCGTGTTCACCCCGAGAATGCTCGGGTCAGCGATCGGATTACGTGTCACCGACTGCATCAAAGCACCCGACACACCGAGCGCCGCGCCGCACATGAGACTGAACAGCGTCCGCACGACCCGTTGCCGGACAATGTCCGCTTCATACGACTGAACAGCCGGACGGAATAAACCGTCAAGCAGTTCATCCCATCCGACTGTCCGTGAGCCGAAAGCAAGTGAAGCGAGCATGCAGACGACGAGCAGGACGATCGATCCTACGAGCAGGAGCGGGAAATGTCTCGGCGTTTGCAACTTCTTCAGCGTATTCATATGATTACTCGACTTTCCCGATTGCTTCTGACACGAGCTTCAGGTAGTCGTCGATCGTGTATTCGATCGAGAGCGGTGACGGTGTCCCGGCAGCCGCGAGCGGCGTGTTGTCTTCGATCATGACGACCGAACCGCGCTCGATGGCCGGTACTTTGCTGTAGAGCGGGTCCGCTTGAAGTGCTTTCAACGTCTCTTCGTTACCATAAGTGACGAAGATGTCGACGTCGTTCAAGATGTCAGCGTTCTCCGAGCTGAGCTCGAGGTAGAAGCTGTTCTCGTCTTTAATTTGGTCCGTGATGTTTTCTGGGTACTCCATACCGAGTTCTTCGATGAAGGCGCCACGCGGGTCACCTGTCGTGTAGATGTAGAACTTCGAAAGGTCGTCCGGGCTGAGCGCGATGAAGGCCGCTTTCTTGCCAGCCATGTCCGGTACTTCAGCCGCTTTATCAGCGATGAGTTTTTCTGTGTCTGCGATCAACTGCTTGCCTTCTGCTTCCATGCCCATGGCGATCGAGTCGTAGAGGACCGTGTCCTGCCATGATGACACCCAAGGCGTTTTTTGGTAAGCGACGACCGGTGCGATCTCGCTCAACGTGTCGTAGTCTTCTTGCGTGATGCCTGAGTAGGCAGCCAAGATGACGTCCGGTTGTGAGTCAGCGATCGCTTCGAAGTCGAGACCATCTGTGTCTTGGTAAATGTTCGGGTTGTCTTCCCCGAGGTCTTTTAACTTCTCAGCCGTCCATGGCAACATGCCGCTGCCGTCCTGGACACCGTAATTCGCAGCCGAGAAACCGACTGGGACGACGTCAAGCGCGAGCGCGACGTCTTGGTTCGACCAAGCAATTGTGGCGACACGTTCCGGCTTCTTGTCGATGACCGTCTCGCCTAACGCGTGTTTGATTGTGATCGGATAGCCTTCCGCTGTGTCTGTCGACTCATCCGTCGTGGCCGCGTCTTCATTGTTCGAGCCGCATCCGGCGAGCACGAGCACGAAGGCAGACATGACGATGAACATATGTAGCATCTTTTTGTAGTTTTTCACGTTCTGATCCCCTTTTCGTATGACAATGCCGTTTAATCGACATTGATAATCATTATCATTCATGAGTATAGGCTGAACGGCTTGACGTTGTCAACGTGAAATACGCAAAAAACCCATCGCCTTCACGTCGACGGGTCTCGGTTATCTCGCATCACATCCGCCACCGGACATCCTGCCTGCTCTAACTCCGAGACGATGCGCGTATAATCCTCATCGTTCCGGTTCTGGCTCAGCTTGAACGCCGCCTGCATTTCATCGATATCGATACGGAAACCGACGACGCCATGTTTTTGCCGTTGCACCGGCTCAGATAACTCCTCCCAGACGACGGCGTTCTCTCTCTCCCCTTCATGGTCACGGAGCAGTCCGACCAGGTCTTCCTCGAGTTGTTCCGCGTTTAAGAGAGTCGCCTTCCCATACAGATGGACGGCCTGATAGTTCCACGTCGACACGTCCTCGTGGCCATACAAGGACGCCGAGATATAGGCGTTCGCTCCTTGGACGATAATGAGCACGGTCTGGTCTTCGATTGACTGCCATTGCGGGTTGTTTTTGGCAATATGCGTCGTGAACCAGATGTGATCACCTTCATGGTGAATTCGGAGCGGCACGTGTGTCGCGTGCGGCTTCTGCCCATCATGTGTGACGACGGTGCCGAACGGATGGGCTTTCAAAAAAGCGTGGACTTCTTCAGCGTCGTTGACGGCATATAGTTTTGGAACGTACATCGAATTCCTCCTCCATTGTTAGCTAGCTTACAAACAAAGCGACCGATGACATGGTAGGATTGCCTCCTCGAAACAACATAGAGGAGGAACCCCAGTGGCTACACTTTTCAACTTACGCGACCAAGCCCCAAACTTCAACTTACCGGACGTATCCGGTGACACGTTCTCACTCACAGACTCGATTGAACGGCACGATGGTTGGCATCTCATCATCTTCTTCCGTGGTGCCTGGTGTCCGGTCTGTGTCCAAGATTTGAAAGAACTCGAGAGCCAACAAGGCTACTTCCGCGATAAAGGCATTCGGCTCGTGACGATCTCGACCGACCGCGCCGAGGACTTGAAGCAAATGGCCGACGACAATACGCTCAGCTTCCCTGTCCTCCGAGACGAGTCGCTCGAGACGCTGCTCGATTACGGCGTTCAGTACCATGGCGCCGACGCCCCGTACGCCGACCACGGCGAGCACGGGGAACCGGCTTACTTCCTCATCGACGAGACTGGGCGTCTGTTGTATCAACAGATTCAGACGAGCCCGTTCGGCCGACCGACCGCGACCGAGCTCCGGAAAATCGTCCAGTACATTAAAAAGAATCTGAAATGACAAAAAAGACGTCCATTACGACGTCTTTTTTTCTAAATTGTAAGGCCGGTTACAGAAATCAAAATCTATTCGCTATACACTTATTGTATCAAATTAAAAGGAGTGAGGAAGATGAAACGGTATGTGGTCAACGGTGTGATTGGCGGGGTCATCGGCGGGATCTTATTTGGTCTACTGATGCAGATGATGGGCATGATTGGAATGATCGCCAGCATGGTCGGGAGCGAAAGTCTCGTCGTCGGTTGGATCGTCCATATGATCATCAGCATCATCTTCGGCGTCACGTACGGATTAGGTCATTTGGTCATCTCAAACGTTTGGGCGCTCGCCGTCTTGTTCGGCATCGGCATTTGGATCGTCGGTCCGCTCGTCATCATGCCGCTCATGATGGGCATGGGGACGAACCTCGCGAACGCGTTCGCACCGGATCAGCTGATGAGTCTCGTCACGCATCTGTTCTTCTCGTTCATCTTGGCCATCGTCTTCAAACTACGCACCGAAAAACAAGTCGTGCCGAAAGCGGCAACTCGTTAATAAAGGGCAGCGTATGAACAGCACGACGGAACAGCAATTTGCGCAAGCATCTCCATAGCGCGAACGCGAAGACGCCAGATGAAGTCACCCGTTTCCTAACCGAACACGTCACAATATGACAAAAGGGAGTCACCCTACTCCCTTTTTTCGCCTGTTCACTTTGTCAGTAGCTCGAGTTCGTCCCATAACTCGTCTCCCGTGAAGACCCTGGTCTCGTTCACGAGTGCCGGGGTGACAAGTTCGCGGTTCAAGTTGATCAATTCTTCGGCAAAGCGCTGTTCTTCGAATAGATTTTTTTCGACGAACGGGATTGCTAATTCGTCTAAGCGCAATTTGACACGGTGACACCGTGAACAGCCGTCGATCGTATAAAGTTCGAGCACGAGACTCCCCCCTTTTTCCTCATTCTATCGTTTATAATCAAGAGAGACAGTAAGACAGATTACACGAAAGCGAGGTGTGAACGATGGACAAATTGACGTTACTCTCACATATCAGCCTGTTCGACGAGCTACCGATGCAAGAGTTGAAAGTGATCGATGAGATGAGTAAGATGCGTCCTGTCAAAAAAGGGAAAGTCATCGTCTCCCCGGACGCCCCGATCCCGGCGTTGTTCCTGTTGAAAGAAGGACAAGTCCGGCTGTATCGGATGAATCAGCACGGCAAACAGTTCACCGTCGACATTTTGACGAGCGGCAATATCTTCGGTGAGACGGCGACGCTCTCGTTGACCGACGATGACTTGTACGCCGAGGCGATGACGGACACATATCTTTGTACGATCGGGGTCGATGAGTTCGAGCAATTTATCGAAAAGAATCCGAAGATCGCCTTGAAGCTGATCAACATCCTGTCCGTGCGACTCAAGGAAGTGTACGCGCTCAGTGAAAAGATTGCTTTGACCGACGTGAAGTACCGCATCTTGTTCCTGCTCCTCAAGTTGAGCGAGAAGAGCGGTGAACGCAAAAAAGACTGGCAGACGATCAACATGAAGCTGACTCACGCCGATATCGCCGCCATGGTCGGGACGACACGGGAGACGACGAGCGTCATCATGTCTAACTTGAAGAAAGACGGGTATATCAAAAAGGGACTGCGTCTCTCAATCCACGCGGACAAGGTCCACCAGGCGCTAGACGAACTTTAGGAGGGGATTATTTGATAAAAGCATTCGTATTCGATGTGTACGGGACGCTGTTCGATGTCCATTCCGTCAAGGCGGCGTGTGACGAACAGTTCCCCGGGAAAGGTGACCCGATCAGTCAGACGTGGCGCACGAAACAACTCGAATATTTCTTCATCCGTCAGATTTCGGGCCGCTACGAAGACTTCTCGGTCGTCACGCGTGACGCCTTGCGTTACGCCTTAGCGGCGGCCGACGTGACCGCATCTAGCGACGTCGAGGACACGCTCATCGCCACGTATGCGGAACTCTCACCATATGAGGAAGTCGAGGACGTGTTGAAGCAGCTACAGGACAATCAGACCGTCGTCTTGTCGAACGGGACCGCTGACATGCTTGAACAATTGATCGCGAACGCGTCGTTCACCGAACTGTTCGACGAACTCGTCAGCATCGACGGTGTCAAACAGTTCAAGCCGTCACCTGCCGCCTATATGAGCTGGTTCAAGACGACCGACTTGAAGCGGGACGAGGTGCTGTTCATGTCTTCGAACGGCTGGGACATCATCGGCGCCAAGAACTTCGGCTTCCGGACGGCGTGGATCAATCGTGACGGCAAGCCCTTCGAAACGATGGATGTGCGTCCAGACGCGGTCTACGACGACTTGACCGGAATTTTGGAATGGGTGACTTCGTAACGTCTTGCATTTGAGAAGGAGGAATTGTGATGAAGGCATTATTTTTGAACTGTTCGTTGAAAAGCGGGGACACGGTATCGCATACGGAAGGTCTGATGAAAGACATCATTCCCCACTTTGACAAACTCGGCGTCGAGTCAGAGATCGTCCGCGTCATCGACTACGACGTCGCGTTCGGGGTGACCGAGGACGAAGGGGCTGGCGACGAGTGGCCGCAACTCTTCGCCAAGGTGAAAGCTGCCGACATCCTCATCATCGGCACGCCGCTTTGGCTCGGGGAGAAGAGCAGCGTTGCCACCCAAGTGATCGAACGGCTATACGGCGGGAGCGGGCTGAAAAACGAACACGGTCAAGCCATCTACTACAACAAAGTCGGCGGTGTCGTCGTGACGGGTAACGAGGACGGGGCGAAACACGCCTGTGCCTCAATCCTGTACGGTCTGTCCCATATCGGCTTCACCATCCCGCCGAACGTCGACGCGTACTGGGTCGGCGAAGCCGGTCCAGGCGACTCGTATCTTGACGCCGGCCGCGACAACGCCTTCACGAAAAAGAATGGACGGGTTTTGGCTTATAACCTCTATCATTTCGCGAACATGTTGAAACAACATCCAATCCCGGCTGAAGGCAACATCATGCCGTGACCGACCAAGGCGATGAATCCACAAACGGATTGATCGTCTTTTGCCGTCGTGTGCGAAAATGAAGGTACCATCCACGAAATGAGGAGATATTATGGCACACCGCATCTACACGACGAGCTTCGCGAGCGTTTATCCGCACTACGTCGCGAAAGCCGAACGAAAAGGCCGGACGAAAGACGAAGTCGATACGATCATTCGCTGGCTGACCGGCTATGACGAGGCCGGTCTCGAACGGCAACTCGAGGCCGAGGTCGACTTCGATACGTTCTTCACATCGGCCCCTGACATGAACGAGGATCGCGCCCTCATCAAAGGCGTCGTCTGCGGCATCCGCGTCGAGAACGTCGAGGAGCCGCTCATGCGCGAGATCCGCTATTTGGACAAACTCGTCGACGAGCTGGCGAAAGGCAAGGCGATGGCGAAGATTTTACGAGGAGGTGAACAGTGATGGACTATACGACACTCGTCGATGACAAACGGCTCGACAGCTTCATCCGCTTGATCGACGTGATCGATGCGAACTTGCCGGACGGCTTTGAGAAGACGACCGACGGGAAAGGTGTCCATTACGTCGTGCCGTTGTCGATGTACCCGCCTGGTTATCACGTGACGCCGGGCACCCCGTTGCCGTTTATAAGCGTCATCGCCCAGAAGAATCACGTCGCCTTGTATCACATGGGCGTCTACGCCGACGAAGACGTGTTGCGTTGGTTCGAGCAGGCGTACGCCGAACGAGTGTCGACGAAACTCGATATGGGCAAGAGCTGTATCCGCTTCAAGAACGTATTGCATATCCCGTACGACTTGATCGGCGAGCTAGCCGCGAAGATGACGCCGGAGCGATGGATCAAACTATATGGAGGAAATCGGAGATGACCGTGTTGGTCGTCTCTTTTTTTCGGCACATTTTGTAAGCTTGGTTACCGCCTCTGAATCGTCCGCTATTGTATGCTGAGAAGAGACATACTCGTCGAAAGGAGGACCCGTTATGCCACGCCCGCTCAAAATCAGTTTGATGCTCGTCCTGTTCGGGACAATCTTTTACATCACCCATTTCCATTACGAGCTTCGCCCGTCCGACGTCCGGGACATCGTCTTGTCGTTCGGCTGGTGGGGACCGCTCGTCTTCTTCTTGATCTATGCGATCGGCCCGCTCGTGTTCTTGCCGACGTCCGTCTTATCGCTCGGCGCCGGTCTCGCATTCGGTGTCTGGCCCGGTGTCCTCTATATCCTGTTCGGTGCGACCGCGGCGGCGGTGACCGGCTACGTCATGGCTAGGCTGTTCGGACGTTCGGTGCTCAAAGTCGAGAAGTATCCGTGGTCGGAGAAACTGTTCGCCCAGATGGAGGCGCGCGGCTTTTTATACGTGTTCGTGCTGCGCCTGATCCCGCTCGTCAGTTTCGATCTACTCAGTTACGCCGGCGGCATCGCGAAAGTGCGGTTCAAGTCGTTTCTGCTCGCGACCGTGCTCGGGATGATCCCCGGGACACTCGCCTACAGTTTTTTAGGGGCTAGCCTCGCTTCAGGGAGCGTGACGACGATTTTCATCGCTGCCCTCGTCTTCATCAGTCTGCTAGGCGTCACCTACTATTTCCGGAATCCGGTCAAAAAGTGGCTCGGCTTAACGTCTGAATAAACAAAAAAACGGATGAGGCGGCTGCCTCATCCGTTTGCTTTAGACGTTGAATCGTCTCGTCATCTCACGCATCTCGTCTGCCATATTCGACAGCTCTTGCGCCGACGCCGTGATTTCTTCCATTGACGCCATCTGTTCTTCCGTCGCCGCCGATGAGTTCTCGGTCTCGGTCGCCGTCGTCTCGGTGATGCCTTGAATCTCATGCACCGACGTCAACACCTCGGTCGCACCTGCCGCCATCTCTTCGACAGCACCAGACACTTCCTCGACTTTCTGACTCACTTCTTCAATCGCGAGCTTAATCTCATCGAACGCCGTCCCTGCTTGTTGGACGTTCGTCACGCTATGCGCCATATCGTCTTCGACGACGTGCATCGTCTTGACGGCTTGTTTCGTCTCCGTCTGCGTGTCCGTGATCAGCGACGCAATCAACTTCGTCGCGACGGCCGATTCTTCGGCGAGCTTTTTCACTTCAGAGGCGACGACGGCGAACCCGCGTCCATGATCGCCGGCCCGAGCCGCTTCGATGGCCGCATTCAACGCCAGCAAGTTCGTCTGCTCGGCGATGCCTGAAATCGTTCCGGTGATCGTCCCAATCTCTTGGGAACGGACGTCGAGTTGGCCGATGACGTGTTGGAGTGTTTTGACTTTCCCACTCATCTCCTCGAGCTGTGTCTCGAGCGTCTCGATCAAGTCATTCCCGGTACCGACTTTCCGGAGCGCCCCTTCCGAGAGCTCTGTCATCTGTTGGGCGCTGCCCGAGACATGATGGATCCCGTTCGTCAGTTCCGTCAGTGTGCCGTTCGATTCTTTCACCCGCGTCAATTGACGGAGCGACCCTGACGCGATCTCTTCCATCGTGACGGCGACCATCTCAGTCGCTTTCGTCGTCTCTTCGACGTTCGATTTCAAATCATCGGACGACGTCGCGACACGTCCGGCGGTCGAGGTGACATTCCCGATCAACTCCCGGAGACTATCTTTCATCTCATTGAACGAAGTCGAGAGGGAACCCAACTCATCCCGTGACACGTATGTGCTCTCAACCGTCAAATCACCGGCACCGGCCTGGCTCATCAGTCTGTTCAACTCACGAATCGGACGGACGATGAGACGCGTGATGTAGATGCCGAGCGCAATCGATAACGCTCCGCCAATCGCGACGAGTGCCCAAAAGGTGAGGACGGACCGTTCGCGGTCCGTTTGCATCGCCGCACTCGCCGTCTCGGCTTCTTGATTGATTTCGTCCATGATGAAAGTGGCCGTCTCGACTAGGTTTTGCCGGACCGGTCTCAAGTCGTTCATGTAGACGCGATAGGCCGCCGCGTCCTCATTGCGGAGTGACGGCTGGAGCACTAATTCAGAACCCTCAAGGTAGGACACGATCTCGGCGTTCAAGTTTTCGACCTGTCGCTTTATCTCCTCGTCCTTCGTTGTGAACGTCTCGTTGAATAGCTCGAGGTTCGTGCCGATGCTGGTGCGTCGTTCCGCGATGCTCGCTTGCAGTTCTTCATTCCGTACTGAGTCGGTCGCAAGTATCAATTCGAGCAAATAACCGTCAAGCGCACGGTTGTCGGTCCGAATCTGACCCAAATAGCGAATCGGCAATAGCCGTTCTTCATAGATTTCTTCTCCCGCGTCGGCCATCCGCCCCATCAGGACGTGACTGAGCGCCGCCACAACGACGAGCGTCGCGATAAACACGGTAATCAATACCGCAAGTTTTTTGGACATGTTCAAATTCTTCATGGTCATACCTCCTATCTGTTTTATCGTAGGTGAGGGGTAGAGTGTGAAGTTGTTCCTTAAAGTGTTGACCTTTTTTATCATTTTTAAAGCGATAAATCTGCATTCTCTGTCTTTTCTGCCTGAGTCCGCAATTTTAGTGTCAGCTCGAAGCACGGGCCAACTAAAAAACAGACCACGAATTCGAATTCGCGGTCTGTTTTTATAGCGTTGCGATAAGTTGTTTGAGTGCCTCACGGATCGGCGTGACCGGACGACCGAGTACACGTTCGAAATCGGTCGATTCGACCTCGAGTGACCCGTTTTGAATGCTTTCTTGGATGCCGACGACGATCGGGATGGCGAAATCCGGTACACCGGCACCACGCATGACGTCGGCGTAAGCATCGGCCGTCACTTCTTGGAGCGGAACGTCCCGCCCGATGACATCGCTGAGCGCCTTGACGAGTTCTGCTTGGGTATGGAGCGGACCAGACAGCTCATAAATCTCTGCTTCGAAGTCGTCAGCGAGAAGGACGTTCGCTGCGGCTTCGGCGTAATCTTGTTGTGGCGCCCAACCGACTTTGCCGTCACGTGACGCGCTGACCCACGGTGCACCGGCAAGCGCCCCTTGGATGTTGCCGAGTTCGTTCTCTAAATACCAGTTGTTGCGCAGGAAAGCGTGGGGGATGCCCGTCGCTTCGATTGCCGCCTCGGTCGCGACGTGCGGCGGTGCCATCAAGTTTTGGCTGTCGGTCGCGTTCGCGAGGCTCGTATAGACGATAAAACCGACGCCGGCCTGTTTCGCTGCCTCGACTGCGTTTCCGTGTTGACGAATCCGTGTGTCGTTGTCCCCGTCCGTCGAGATGATCAGCAGTCTTTCGACGCCGCGGAACGCCGTATCGAGCGTCTCTCGTTTGTCAAAGTCCCCGTGACGCACATCGACGCCTTTCGCTTTCAACGCTTCCGCTTTCTCCGGGTTGCGGACACTGACCGCAAGTTCGCTCGCCGGAATGGACTCGAGTAATACATCGACGATTTTTGATCCGAGTTTTCCGGTCGCACCTGTGACTAAGTATTTCATGATTCATTTCCTCCTTCTCAATTTGTGGTCGAGTCAGTTACACCTGCTGTATTTGTCACTTGGTTGTTCCCTGTTAAGCTGAGAGTGTAACCAGTCTGCTTATATGATTGTTCCGGAGGTGGTCGCCAATGACGATTAGAAGCCGTAAAAACAAGTTCTAATGACCTCAAAATTTTAAATTCGTGCAAATTCGGTTATATTATCTATATAGATTTCAAACGAGGAGGAATTAGACACATGTCTGAACTTGAACTACCCCCACCTACGCTGCGCTTGGAGGTGAGGGATTCCTGAGTTATCCGGTCTAACGACCGAAACCTGATCAGGCTAACCCCGTCGTCCCGACGGTTGAAGAGGCCAGGATGCGTTCGGCTTCTCGTTTGAGATTGAGTCCTGCGTTGACATCGCGGTCGTGGTGGACGCCGCAGTTCGGGCACGTCCATTCACGCAAGCCGAGATGTTTCACGTCTTTGTGTTGATGGCCGCAACCTGAGCAGAGCTGGCTCGAGGCGAACGTCTTCCCGACCTTGACGACGGTCTTCCCGTACCAGTCGGCCTTGTATGCGAGCATGCGGAAAAACTCCGACCAACCGACGTCGGAGATGGCCTTGCTCAATTGGCGGTTTTGCTGCATGTCCTTCACCTGCAGCGTCTCGATCCCGATGACGTCGTGGTTTTTGACGATCTCGGTCGACACCTTCTGCAGGAAGTTGTTGCGCTTGTTCGCGATTCTCTCGTGGATGCGCGCGACCTTGCGCTTCTGCTTCTGATAGTTCTTCGCCTCGGACAATTTTACGTTCTTGTTCAGGGCGATGAGCTGACGGCGGGACAGCTTGCGCTGCTCACGTGCCAATTTTTTCTCGAGCGTGCGGAAATGGCGGTCGTTCGGGTACACCGTCCCGTCCGACAAGATTGCGAAGTGCTTCAGACCGACGTCGACGCCGACCGAGGAGCCGGTTTGAGGAAGCGGCTCGATGTCCTGCTCGACCTTCAGGGAGACGAAGTACTTGCCCGTCGCATTCCGGCGGATCGTGGCGCTGAGGATCCGACCCTCGACCCGTCTCGAGTTGGCGAACCGGACCCACTTCAGCTTCGGCAGTTTGAGCCGGTTCCCGGCGATCGACACCTCGGGCTGCTGCGACTTGCCCTGGATGTTCGTCGTGTACGACTGGACCGGGTTGCGCTTCGACTTGAAGCGCGGGTGCCCGTTCTGCTTCGTGAAGAAGCGGTCATAACCGTCGGCCAGGTGCTTCAACGACCACTGCAGGGCCGTGCTGTCCACTTCTTTCAGCCACGCGAGCTCCTCTTTCATGGATGGGAGCGCGTCGGAACACGCGCCGTAGGACAGTCCTGCCCCGCTCGCCTGGTACGTCTCGTCCCACTTCGCCAGGAAATGGTTGAAGACGAAGCGGGCGCAGCCGAGCGTCTTGGCGATCAGGACCTCCTGTTCCTCGGTCGGATAGATCCGAAATCTGTACCCTTTGTGTGTCGACACGCCGTTCACCTCCTCTAGGTATTTATACCCAGAAAAGTTCGTGGCGATTCATCGCCCACTTTCGCTGGGGCTTCGCCCTGGTCGCTTAGAAGCGGGCGTATTCTCGCCTATTTTTGATAAACAAAACGGTAAGTATGACCGCATCATCGATCAAGTTGCGGCCAAGGCGAAAGAATTCACCGGGAAAATGAATGATAATAAAACTACCGGTCAACGAAGCGGCGATGGACACTCTAACTCTTTGACGGACAAACTGAAAGGCGTCCTTAATCAATTCCAAAATCCTAAAAAATAAGCGAAGAGATTGGGATATACCCAACCGATTTCAAAGAATTTAATATGAAGCGGCCACCGTAAGCGACTTGTTCGCTCATGGTGGCCTCTTTCTATTCGATTTACTCGATAATTCCAGCTCAATTTCTAAAAAACTGTCATGTCAACTCTTGCCTCATCGCTCCGTACTTAATAAAACACCGTGCTAACGATATATCACAAAGATGCCAATCCGATGCGCTGAACTGAACCCTGAATGATAGACACTTGATAAAAAGTGCTCATTCAGGGTTTTTTGTGTGCGGTCGAATCGATATAATGAACCTATTCATTCAGACGGGGGAACGCATCCATGAGTAAAATCATCT
>NZ_SJUU01000017.1:0-38672 GCF_004337115.1 Exiguobacterium sp. SH3S3 | reverse complement strand
CTTATGTTCGTCATATCTGTCACAGGGGTGGCCAAGAAGTTTATGTACGGGCGATTCATCTCCCACCTACGCTGGGCTTCGCCCCAGACGCTTAGAGGTGGGAGAATTCTCGCTTAATTATGTTAAATGGGGGATCGTCCGCTTGTTGATCATCGTCTCGGCCGATACGATGACCCCTTCGGCCGTGAGGGCTCGGGCATTGTCCTTCATCGTCTGAAGCATCTTGAGCCGAGCGGATTCGCTCGGCTTGCGGTCCATCATCGCGAAACCGCCCTCTAAGAAATCGTCGTCCGTTCCCCAATTATGAGAAATGTGCAAAACGTCGAGGTAAGGGGTAATAAGATGATAGCGAGATAGCGGCAACGTCAAGTTCGAGTTGATCTGTGTGCGGGCACCGCGCTCCTTAGCGTAGCGTAGAAGCGGGACGACATAGTTTCGAACTGACTTCATCGACAGCATCGGCTCACCGCCCGTGATCGAGAACGCGCGCAAGTGCTCGATCTCGTCGAGGCGCGAGATCAACAGCTCGAGCGGGACCTCGGGTTCTTCCGTTTGATCGAGCATATAGCCGACCGCACAATGCTCGCAGCGCATATTGCATAGTTTCGTCGTCGTCACTTCGACGTTCGAGAGGACGAGTCGACCGAACTCGGTTTGATCGAGATACGCTTCCCACGGATCGAACGTCGTCGAGATGTTTTGCATGTGGATTCCACCTTTTTGTCAAGTTACACGAAATAGTATGCTATAATAACAACTCTTTGTCACTAAGCGAAGGAGCGATCATGAGATGGGTAAATCACGAACAGATACGGCAGGAAAAATGAACGTGTTAAAATCGAGAACGGAGTTACTGTGCTTATCAGTCAACACGTTAGACGAATTCACGACGCCAGAGGATTTGCATCGATTGTTAGCTGATATTGATTCCTTACGTGCGAAAGTCGTACGTTACGCCAAAGATTTAGAACAAGTATCTCGAAAGGATGAAACACATTGAAATTGATCGTAGGAGAACGTGCAAGCACGAAAGCAGAACGGTTAGGCATTAACGGGGAGGGCATCGCGATGATCAATCGGATGGTCATCTTTATCCCGAACCTGTTACCAGGGGAACGAGCCGACATTGAAATCACGCGCATCGAACGAAACTATGCCGAGGCGCGGGTCACGAAGCGACACAACGACTCGCCGGACCGGGTCAAACCGCCGTGTCCGATTTATGACGAATGTGGCGGTTGCCAGATTCAACATATGAGTTCACGTCTGCAAATGGACTATAAAGAAGACATCGTCCGCAACGCGTTCCGTCAGAAGACGAAGTTGAACGTCGATAAGTCCGATATCCGTCCGACGAAAGGGATGGAGAACCCTTGGTACTATCGCAATAAGTCCCAATTCCCGTTGTCAGTCCAACGCGGCGAAATCGTCTCAGGCCTCTACAAGCCGAACTCGAACGACCTCGTGCCGATCGAGCACTGCATGGTGCAACAACGTGATACGACGAACGTCAACAACGCCATCGTCCGTATTTTGAACGAGCTCGACATCCCGGTCTATGACGCGAGACGTGACGTCGGTTTTGCCCGGACGATCGTCGTCCGTTCAGGTTACAAGACGAACGACGTTCAAGTCGTTCTCGTCGTCGGGAGTGAGGACGTACCGAACTTGGATACGCTCAGCGACCGCATCATGGAATTGCCGAACGTCGTCTCGTTCCATATCAACATCAACTCGAACCGGTCGGGCGTCATCTTCGGTTACCGAACGGTCCACATCGCCGGTCAAGACAAGATGGACGAGCAGCTAGACGATGTGCATTACCACTTGTCGCCACGTGCTTTCTTCCAACTAAATCCGGCCCAAACCGAAGTCATGTACCGTGAAGTCGTCGAGGCAGCTGGTCTGACTGGTGAAGAACGCGTCATCGATGCGTACGCCGGTGTCGGTTCAATCGGACTTTGGCTCGCACCGCACGCGAAAGAGATTCGCGGGATGGAAGTCGTGCCTGAAGCGGTTGAAGACGCGAACGCCCATATGCGCGAGAACGGCTACAGTCATGCGACATACGTCGAGGGGCGCGCTGAACATTGGATTCCACGCTGGGTGAAAGACGGTTGGATTCCTGACGTGATCGTCGTCGATCCACCGCGGACCGGTGTGGACCACCAGCTCCTAAACGCGATGATTTCTTCGAAAGCGAAACGGATCGTCTACGTATCATGTAACCCGCAGACGCTCGTGCGCGACGCGGATCAGCTCATGAAAGCTGATTATAAGATCAACTACGTCCAACCGTACGATATGTTCCCGCAAACGGCTCACGTCGAATCGATTGTCGTCTTCGAGAAAAAGAAGAAGAAAAAATATTGACGGGACCGTGAAAACGCTTGTCAAGAAAACGTTTTCACGTTATAGTTCAGATGTCAGACTTCTTTTTTAAATTCAAGAAGCGGAGGAACATTCAATGATTCCACATGAAAAAGTTCAAGAGCTCGTTCATAAGGCGATTGACGCGCGGTCGCGCGCATATACACCTTACTCGAAGTTCAACGTCGGTGCCGTCGTCATCGATGAGACGGGTAAGGAAATCTTAGGTTGTAACGTCGAGAACGCGTCGTACGGTTTGTCGATGTGTGCGGAACGGACTGCCATCTTCAAGGCGGTGTCGGAAGGCAGCAAGTCGATCGACACGGTCGTCGTCGTCGGAGACACGGAAGGCCCGATCTCGCCATGCGGCGCTTGTCGTCAAGTCATCGCCGAGTTTGCGAGTGACGACTTCACGTTGATCTTGGCCAACATGGCTGGTGAGACGAAAGTGATGACAAAAGAAGAAATGCTACCATACGGCTTCTCGCCAAAAGACTTAACATGAAAATAAGGATGCGGACAACTTTGTCCGCATCCTTATTTGTTGCCGTCATATTTTTTCTCGCTGACCGAGTCGTCTTTTGAGTGGCGCTTTCGTTTCTCGTCTTTCACTTTTTGATTCAGTTCTTCGACCGGGATCGGGTCGACCGTCTCCATGCCTTCTTGGTCAAAGATGCTCTCTTTGTCCGTATCGACGGCGTCCGGATTATCGAACGGCCGTTTTGACGGTTGTTCCTGCTTCTTCATCTCCATCGCCTCCTTCTTTGAGTGTTATTCCACTTCCTGATTTTGTGTAAACGCTTTAGAAAAGTGTTTCAAGTTTCGGGAACAGTGGAATTATCTGTGCATAGTGACTAAGGAGGGGTATTGGATGGATAAGAAAGTATTGATGGGGATCGTGCTCGGTGTGGCTGGTACTGCACTGGTCGCGCCGAAAGTGGCAGCGCTGTTGACGCAAGACCGCAAGGATAACATGTGGAGCAAGATGGACAAGATGGAGAGTGTCGATTCCGATAAAGACGAGGCGGAAGCAGGGCTGACACAACTCGATTCGAACAACCGGGCCGAATGGCAAGCGAACGGGTTCCCGCAGACACACGCCGAACGCGAGCGGCTCATGAACGAATCAGATGACACCTATAAAGGTAAAGATATTTAAAAAGAGGCAGCCGCGGCTGCCTCTTTTATATGTCTTCATCGTCTGGTAAGAGCGGCAAAGCAAGCGACACGGTCGTGCCGCTGCCGACTTCGGACGTGAAATGCATCGAGCCGCCATGGCGTTCCATGATGTGCTTGGCGATGGCGAGCCCGAGTCCGGTACCGCCGTCTTCACGCGTCCGCGATTTGTTGACGCGGTAGAAACGTTTCGTCAATTGATCGAGGTCTTCTTTCGGGATGCCACGGCCTTCATCGCGAATCTCGGTGATGGCATAGTTCTCTTCCGCGAACGTCCTCACATGGATCGACTTGCCGGCATCCGTATAACGAAGGGCGTTATCGAGTAAGTTTCCGACGACTTGCTCGAGGCGATCGTGATCCCCGAGAATGATGAGGTCAAAGTCGAGATCCGCTTTGATGGTGACGCCTTTCGCGCGCGCAATCGGTTCAAACCGGTATAACACGTCTTCGAGCACTTGTGAGTACACGACCGGTTCTTTCGTCATCGGATACGAATCGCGTTCGAGCTGGGCGAGGTCGAGCAGGTCGTTGACGAGTCGTTGCAACCGCTCCGTCTCGTTCTCGATGATGTCGTAATACTGGGCTTGCGTCTTCTCGTCGAGCGTCGGGTCTTGCAGCATCTCGGTATACCCGCGAATGTAAGATAGCGGGGTCCGGAGCTCATGGCTGACGTTCGCCAAAAATTCTTTGCGCTGCTCCTCGACGAGTCCGAGCGACTCGGCCATCCGGTTGAGCGTCTCGGCCAAGTCACCGATCTCGTCATCGGAATCGATCGGGATGCGGTGCGTGAAGTCACCTTTGGCATACACTTGGGAAGCGCGCTTCATTTGGATGAGCGGTTGAATGATCGTGTCGATGATTTGCGTCCCGAAAATGAGCAAGTTGACAATCATCAAGATGAGCAAGAACGTGATCATCAGC
This sequence comes from Exiguobacterium sp. SH3S3, assembly GCF_004337115.1. Classification (NCBI taxonomy): domain Bacteria; kingdom Bacillati; phylum Bacillota; class Bacilli; order Caryophanales; genus Exiguobacterium; species Exiguobacterium sp. SH3S3. Next base: position 34,202 of record NZ_SJUU01000017.1, on the reverse strand, counting down.
CGGATCGGCTGGAATGGCTCACTGATTTTACTCAGCTCCATATAGAGGATGAGGGCATTATCGAGTTCGCCGTCACGGATGAGCGGGAACGCCGACATGAGAATGTCGACATCCTCGGTCGGGTGCTTGCGCGTGACCGAGATGGCGTACCCGTCTTGCAAACGAGCGAGATCTTGTTCGCGTAAAAACGTCTTCCCGGAGCCGAGACTATCTTCCCGTACGGACGAGAGGAACACTTTCGTTTCGGTCAGTTCGTTCGTGTACGTCATGCTGTCGGCGAACGCGTCGGAGAAGCCGTCCGCCTTATAGATGGTGACGAGTTTCTCTCCGCGGTTGATCAGCAGTTCTTCTTGCGTCTGAATGTAAAACTTGTCGTACAAGTAAAACGTCATGATGATGAACACGAACGCAGAGAAGAGGCTGGCCGTCCAGATGGTGATCCAAATCCGCTTCCGGATCGTGTATTGCTTCATACGTTCGCCTCGAACTTGTAGCCGATCCCCCAGACGGTCTGGATGTAGCCACCGGCTTCGCCGAGCTTGAGACGGAGCGTCTTAATGTGCGTGTCGACCGTCCGGAGATTGCCGTGGTATTCGGTACCCCAAATCTGGTCGAGGAGCTGTTCCCGAGAGAACACTTTGTCTTCGTTCGTGATGAACAAGTAGAGGAGATCGAACTCCTTGCGTGTCAAGTTGACAGTTTTGCCTTTCACGCTGACGGCGCGGCCTTCGATATCGATCGATAAGACACCGGCGTCGAACGTGGCTTCTTGCTCTTTTGAGAAGTTGTGCGTGCGCCGGAGTGTCGCTTCGATTCGGGCGAGCAGTTCGCGCGGGCTGAACGGTTTTGTGATGTAGTCGTCCGCGCCGATCTTCAATCCGTGAATCCGGTCGAGTTCTTCAGACCGGGCCGTCAGCATGATGATCGGGACGTTCGAAAACTCACGGATGCGCATGCAGGCGGTCAGACCGTCGAGCTCGGGCATCATGACGTCGAGCAAGACGAGGTGGAACGACTTTTCTTTTAACAAGTCGATCGCCTCAAGGCCGTTCGTGGCGGTGACCGTCTCATAGCCTTCTTTTTCTAAATTGGAAACGAGCAAATCTCGCATCTGCTCCTCATCGTCGGTTACTAAGATTCGAAATACTGGTTCTATCATCTGGCATTCTCCTTTACAAACCGGTTAACGAAGGATGTGATAATTCCCTCATACTTCTATCATACCTATCTCTTCGAATTAGAACAGAATTATTCATTCTCGTAAAGTTGTCCTCAACAAATCCACACAAAAACGCCACAAAAAAGCCAATTCTTTGTCAGAATTGGCTTATGCTTCGAGTTGGGCTTCGTACGAATGATCGAACTCAGGCGCATGAAGTGAATGCAAGTACAGCTGGAAGCTCGACTTCGACACTTCATACAAGACGTATTCGACGTCACCGCTATTAACTTCTGCTAACAAATCGGGCCGGATCTCATCGGCGCAAAACGCATAAGGAAGTTTTGCCGCCGCCGCGATCGAACGCTCATTTGCCTTACGAATCTTTAAAAATACACTCTCAATATCAAGGTCGAAGAACAGCTCTGAGAAGAACGTTTCTTTCGCGACTTGATTGTAACCTTTCCCATGGTACGGTTTGCCAAGCCACGTACCGAGGAAGCCGTAACCGGTTTCCACATCGAACAAGCTGATCGTCCCGATCGGGGTACCGAACTCGTTCGTAATTGTACGTGAGATGATGTTTCCTTGCTCTTCTAGCTCGATGATTTGCTTCGTGCTAAATAAAAACTCGTCAAAGTGGACCGTCTTTTGACGGACATATGGAAAGACATCTGGGTGTTGCATCAGTTCGAACAACTCCGCGCAGTCGGTAAGCTCACGAAATTTGAGCACCAAACATTCCTCCTCCTAGTTCAGACCGCTGAAGAATAGTTGTAACGAAAGCATACTTCTGGCTACGTTGTTCGAACTTGCCTTGGCTGCTCTCTTTTATGAGTTACAAGATTATTTTATAGACTTTTTTTGAAAAAGCAAGCAAATAAAATGTAACTTCACAAAAAAAATAAAAGAGCGCTTTCATGGCTGGGGTTACTCACATTTCATGATGGGTTTTCGAGCGATCCGTCGAGTAGACGATGCGGCCGTCGACGATGGTCATGATCGGCTTCGACATGTAGTCGAGCGGGAAGTGACTCCACAAGACGAGGTCGGCGTCTTTGCCGACTTCGAGTGACCCGACGCGGTCATCAACCCCGAGTGACTGGGCCGGATGAATCGTGATGGCGCGCAGGGCGACGTCGACTGGAAGGCCTTCACGGGCGGCAAGACCGGCGCATAGATTCAAATATTGGACCGGGGTATATGGATGGTCGGTCGTGATCGAGACGATCATATCGTGTTCATGCAAGATACGGTACGTCTCCCACGTTTTGTTTTGAAGTTCGATTTTAGATTTACGGGTGAACGTCGGTCCGACGGTGACATGTTTGACGCCGAGTTCACGTAACTTCTCCGCGACGAGGTGACCTTCCGTACAGTGCTCAATCCGGTAATCGAGATCGAACTCTTGAGCGAAACGGACGACCGAAAGAATGTCGTCGGCACGGTGGGCGTGGACACGGACCGGCATCTTCCGGTCGAGCGCGAGTTGGATCATCTGACTCCCGAACGTACCGATCGTCTTCGTCGAATCGACGGTCCGGAACGCCTCTCGCAATAGTCCCATGATGCCCATGCGGGTCAACTCACCGGATTTCCCCATACTGTGGACGCGTTTCGGGTTTTCGCCGAGAGCAAGTTTCAAGCCGGCATACCGGCGTAACACCATATCCTCGATAAAGCGACCGTGCGTTTTAATGACGCTCGTCACTCCGCCGATGACGTTCATGCTACCCGGCATGACTTGGACCGCCGTGACACCGGCCATGAGCGCTTCACGGAAGCCTTCATCGAGCGGATAAACCCCGTCGATGGCCCGGGCGTGCGGTGTCATCGCTTCGACCGTCTCATTGGCGTCATTCCCGACGGAACCCGTCCCTTCGTCATACAGTCCGAGATGGGTGTGGGCATCGATGAAACCGGGGAACAGGAAGTTGCCTTCCGCCTCGATGACGGTCTCGCCGTGCGTTGGATCTAACAAGTCCGCCATTTCGACAATTTTTCCATCTTTTATGCGAATGTCCCCGTAAAAGTTTGGCGCGGTGATCGGGTAAATATGAGCGTTACGAATTAATAGATTACTCACGAGCTGTCTCCTTTCAAGTCAAATGCAGTAGTTGTTTTAGTGCGGGTTCTAACGTCTCATAGCGAAAACGGAAGCCGTGATTGAGCGCTTTTGTCGGAACGACTTTGGCACCTTCAAGTACGATCACGCTCTTTTCGCCGAGTGCGAGTTTGAGGATCGGGGCCGGAGCCGGGGCCCAGTGCGGCCGATGCATCACTTGTCCGAGCGTCTTTCCGAACTCGTCCATCGTCACTGGTGTCGGCGCCGTCCCGTTGACCGGTCCGTGTATCGAATCGGTCTCGATGATGTAGACGAATAAGCGGACGAGATCGTCTATGTGGATCCAAGGGACCCACTGTTTTCCGGAACCGAGCCGTCCGCCGGCACCGAGCGTGTAGGGCAGCTTCATGAGCGGGAACGCGCCGCCGTCGTTTGACAAGACGACACCAGTTCGCATCGTGGCGAGACGAATGTCCATATCGGCGACAGGCGCGATTTCTTTCTCCCACAAGACGCAGACGTTTCCTAAGAAGTTGGTCCGGTCCGGGAGCGGTGTCGATTCCGAGTAAGTGATCGACCGGTCTTCGCCGTAAATGCCGATCGCTGACCCGCTGATGACGACGTCGGGTTTCTGCTTCATGTTTTTGATGATGCGAACGACTTCTTTCGTCCCATCGATACGGCTTTGGAGGATGGCTTGTTTTTGTTTGTGCGTCCAGCGTCCGTCGTTAATGGAGGCGCCTGCCAAGTGGATAAAGGCGTCGACATCTTGGAGTTCGGTCTCGGGACGGCTGTCTGGCGTCAACCATTCGACGAACGAGATGCCTCCTTGACGTGGGCGCGGATGGCGCGTCAAGACGACGACTTGATGACCGGCCTCGGCTAGCGCCCGAACGAGCGGCCGACCGATCAATCCGGTACCACCGGTGATTGCAATTTTCATGTGAATCCCTCCATTATTCTTGAAGCGTTTTCAAATCGGGTATGATAACGGTAAATACAATAGCTAATTAAATAAATACCCTTTCTTTTAACTTATCAAAAATCCTTCTGAAAAGGGGAACGTGATATGTTAGAAGCAGGAAAAGGAGGGGGTTTCATGAAAATCAGCAAGTTTACGGCTCAAAAGAAAAATAAGGACCGCTTGAACGTCTTCATCGAGAAAGACGGGCAAGAAGAGTTCGCGTTCGCCATCGATTTAGACGTCTTCATTAAATATGGATTGACGAAAGGGATGGAACTTGAAGACGATTTTGTCCGTGACGTCCTTCAAGCCGAAGAAGAACAGAAAGCATACAAAGCAGCCGTCAATTATTTATCGTACCGAATGCGTGCCGTTTCAGAGGTCCGTGACTATCTCGTGAAGAAAGAGATAGATGAGGCGGCCATCAAGCGCGTGATTGACAGATTGATTGAACAACGCTACTTGAACGATGCCGAATTCGCCAAAGCCTACACCCAAACGAAGTTTAACACGAGTCCGAGCGGGCCGATCAAAATCAAGCGGGAACTGGTCCAGCTTCGAATCACACCTGAAATCATCGAAGAGGTCATCGCTGCGATCTCGCACGAAGACCAACTTGAGAAAGCCGGAAAGTTCGTAAATAGGAAACAACTGGAAACGAATCGCCGTTCCGCCACAGAAGTGCAACAAAGAATTCAACAAACCCTGGTGCAAAGAGGATTTACGTTTGATATCATTTCAGAGGCGATCCTTACGTTTTGGGAAAACGAGGATGAGGACGTCGAGCTTTCGGCTTGCTTGAAGCAGGCTGAAAAACTGAGTCGGAAGTACAACGGGTATGCCCCATATGAGCGGAAACAGCGCGTGAAGATGCAGCTTCGGAGCAAAGGATTTCCGTATGAGGTGATTGACCGGACTTTAGAACGACTCGCTGAACAAGAGACATAACGGGAAATTCATTTACGGCAGGGGAAAAAAATCTGAAAAGGTGGGTCTACATTGACGATTTTTGAATGGATTACAGCACTTGTGCCAATTTTGGCTGTGCTTGTATTATTGGTTATTATGCGTTTACCAGCATCGGTTGCGATGCCACTCTCGCTCCTATTGACAGCGCTACTTGCGTTCTTCGTCTGGGAACTTGATGCAACCCGCATTACAGCGGCGGTGTTACAAGGAATCGTCATCGCGATCACGGCAGCATGGATCGTGTATGGCGCGATCGGGATGATGAATACGATGAAAGAGGGCGGCGGTATGAACGCCATCCGTTCCGGTTTTGTCACCATCACACCGGATCCGCGGATTCAAGTCCTCATCGTCGGCTGGTTGTTCGTTTCGTTCATTGAAGGTGCTTCAGGCTTTGGGACACCGGCGACGGTGGCGGCCCCGCTATTGATCGCACTAGGTTTCCCGCCAATCGCGGCTGTTGTAATCGCCTTGTCGGCCGACGTATCGGCCGTCACGTTCGGTGCAGTCGGGACACCGGCTTTGATCGGGATTGGTAACGGACTCTCGCTCGATGTGAGCAAGCCGGAATCAATCGAATTTTTGACAAGTGTCGTCTTACAGACGGTATTGATCGATATGCTCGTTGGTCTTTTTATCCCGTTCATTTTGATTTTGATGCTGACTCGATTCTTTAGTAAAGCGAAGTCGGTCAAACCTGCATTCGAAGTACTGCCGATTGCCCTCGTGGCGGCGCTCGTCTACAGCGTTCCGGCTTACATTTGGACGCTCATCCTCGGATTTGAATTTGGGGGCATGCTCGGTGGCTTGACTGGTCTTGTGATTCTCGTCGCGATGGCACGAAAAGGTATTCTCATGCCAAAACGGATTTGGACGTTTGACGGTTACGCCGACGAGCTCGACGAACCGGTTGAACAGCCGACAGTTGGGAAAGGGAAACGTGAACTTCCGCAGTGGAAAGCATGGGCACCTTACTTGATTTTGACGATCTTCCTCATCTTGACACGGACGGTCCCGTTCTTGAACGAGTTGACGCGCAGTGTCCGGATTGACCTCCCGAACATTTTAGGGGTAGAAGGAATCTCGACGTCGTGGGAGCCGTTCTATTCACCAGGGTTCATGTTCATCTTGACGATGATTGCGACGTTCTTCTTGCACAATATGAGTTGGTCGCAAGTGACGTCGGTCTTTAAAGCGACGACACTCGGCATCGGCGGAACGTTAATCACGCTTGCGGCGTCAGTTCCAATGGTTCGAATCTTTATCCATTCAGAGAATGGCGGAGCTGGACTCGCATCGATGCCAGTCGAACTCGCGACGGCTGCAGCGGACACGTTTGGTGGTGTTTGGCCGCTTGTCGCACCGTGGATCGGGGCGCTCGGAGCGTTCGTATCGGGATCGGCCACGTTCTCGAACATGATGTTCTCGAGCTTGACGACGAATGTCGCCGATTCGGTCGGGATGAGTGAGACGCTCGCCTTGTCGATGCAGATGGCCGGCGCGAACGCTGGTAACATGATCTGTGTGCTGAACGTCGTCGCGGTCGCTTCGGTAGCGGGTCTGCTCGGTAAAGAAGGAACGATCATTCGCTACACGCTCATGCCGATGATCTATTACGTGACGGCAACAGGGATCGTCGGGATGATTCTCGCGACGTTCTTCTTAAACTGAAACAAGTTACAATATTTTTACAAAAAAATATTGACAATTTTCCGAACAGTCTGCTAAGGTTTTAGTAGATTTTCAAACTATGAAGAGAGAGGAGCCAACATGATGAAGTACATCACTACACTACAACGCACACACACAACATCATATGGCTACTCGTATTTGACTGCGTAAAATGGCAGCTGGATAGGGGTAGTGTCTTTTCCCTGACCATGCAAATGACTGAAGACTTTCAAGCGTACTTCATCCGATTGGTTGCACAATCAGGTGGAGTGCGCTTTTTTGCGTGCTCGGAAAGGACGGAAGGGGGAATCAGTCGTGAAACTGATTAAACAATTGGATTGGTTTATTAAGAGGCAGAAACGGACGTATGTCATTGCGATCATTTTGCTCATCATTACCGGGGTCATCGATATGCTCCCGCCATGGATTATCGGGCAAGCGATCGATGCGATCCGCGAAGGAAGTTTGACGACGGAACGGCTCATCACAATCGTCGGCTCACTGCTAGGCATCATGGTGTTATCGTACGTTTTATCGTACTTGTGGATCGCGCGTCTATTCGGGACGGCGTTCCTGCTCGAGAAAAAACTGCGGGCCCGATTCTTCGGGTATTTGCTCAAACAGACGCCACGGTTTTATCAACAGCACCGCACCGGGGACTTGATGGCGCTCGCGACAAATGATTTGAAAGCGGTTGAACGGACGGCCGGCTTTGGTGTCATGACGCTCGTCGATTCGTTCAACATGACGCTGATCGCATTGACGATCATGGGGGTGTTCATCGATTGGAAATTGACGCTCGCGGCACTGTTGCCGATGCCGTTACTCGCCTGGTCGATGAATAAGCTCGGCCGTCAAATTCACGCCCGCTTCACGGCGGCCCAAGATTCGTTCGGCGTTATGAACGACCAAGTCGTCGAATCGATTTCAGGACTTCGCGTCATCCGTTCGTTCGTGCAAGAAGAGGCAGATACGAAGAAGTTCGATACGATCACCGACGACGTCATGGCGAAAAACATGCACGTCGCTAAAATTGACGTCTTATTCGAACCGGTCATCAAACTGCTCGTCGGTTTGAGTTACTTGATCGGCTTGTCGTTCGGGACGTACCTCGTCTTTACGAATGACATCACGCTCGGTCAACTCGTCTCGTTCAACATTTATCTCGGGATGCTCATCTGGCCGATGTACGCGTTCGGTGAGTTGATCAACGTCGTCCAACGCGGGACGGCGAGCTTAGAGCGGATCGAAGCGACGATGAACGAAGCGCCGGACGTCGTCTCGAACGGTACGGTGCAAGTCGACGTGCCAGAGAAGATCACCTTCAAATCGTTATCGTTCCGCTATCCGGGTGCGAGCCGCCCGTCGCTCGAAGACATCGTGCTCCACGTATCACGCGGAGAAACGATCGGAATCGTCGGACCGACCGGGGCCGGCAAAACGACGCTCCTGCGTCAGCTGATCCGCGAATATCCGATCGACGACTCGTTGCTCGTCAACGGGATCCCGGTTCACCAAATTAAACTCGACACGGTACGAGGTTGGAGCGGTTACGTGTCACAAGAACATCTATTGTTCTCGAAGACGGTCCGCGACAACATCTTGTTCGGGGCCGATGACGCGACCGAAGCCGACCTCGAGACGGCGATTCGGCTTGCGGCGTTTGATACCGATATCGAGCATTTAGAGAACGGGCTCGATACGGTCGTCGGCGAGCAAGGGGTCATGCTGTCAGGCGGACAGAAACAACGTCTGTCGATTGCGCGTGCGCTCTTGAAAGACCCAGAGATTTTATTGCTCGACGATTCGCTCTCGGCGGTCGATGCGAAAACGGAAGCCCGAATCATCGATTCGGTCCGGACGAGCCGTGCCGAACAGACGACGTTCATCGTCGCGCACCGCTTGTCTGCCGTTTCCCACGCTGATCAAATCCTTGTCTTGCAAGACGGTCGCGTCACGGAACGCGGCACACATGACCAACTGATGAAACAGCACGGTTGGTATTTCGAACAGTTCAATCGACAAGGAGAGACGGAGTAATCCGTACGAAAGGGGGAATCTCTTATGATCGATCAACACGAATTAGATCCGGTCCGTAGGAAAAAGACGATTCGCTCACTCGTTGGCTATGCCAAACAAGTGAAGCGCTCGATTTTCCTCGGGTTGATCCTACTCTTTTTAGCGGTCGGCGCAGAACTTGCGGGACCGTATATCGCAAAAATCATCATCGATGACCATATCGTCGCCATCGAGCGCGACTGGGTTCAAGTCGAGGCCGGGGGCAGTGTCTCGTTTGACGGCAATAACTATGAGAAAGAGACGCGGTTGGACGGGCAAGACGTCGTCCGTCCCGTCTCGATCGTTCAGACGACCGAAGGCTACTATCTCGTACCGGACGCCGTCATGAGCGGTGGGGTCAGAGAAGTCGATAACGGCGCCTTGACCATCACGCGGAGTGAGGAGACAGCGACGTACGACAACATCGTGCCGTTGTCTTCGACCGACGTCTTCCAGTTTTATGAGACGGATCTTCGGGCCGTTTTCGTCTTATCTGCCATCTACGTCGTCCTGTTGTTCATCGCGGCAGGTCTCAACTGGGGGCAACAGATGCTCTTACAACGTTCGGCGCATACAATCGTCAAGACGATGCGCCTTGACGTCATGAGGCATTTGCAGACGATTCCAGTCCGTTACTTTGACCAGACGCCGATCGGGAAAATCGTCAGCCGGGTCACGAACGATACGGAGACGATTCGTGATTTGTATTTGGGCGTTCTCGCCCGCGTCTTCCAAAGCGTCGTCATGATGATCGGTGTTTTGATCGCCATGTTCTTCCTAGACGTCCGCCTCGGACTCGTCTCGCTCATCATCATCCCGGTCGTCATCGTCTGGGTGAAGTTGTTCCAGCGTCTCTCGACCCGGAACAACTTTAAAGTCCGGGCGCTCGTCGCCGATATGAACGCACAATTGAACGAGAGCATCCAAACGATGCCAATCATTCAATCGTATGTGCGGGAAGATCTCGTCTATGATGAGTTCGACGTCAAGAACAGCGACAACTTCCAGACACGCCGGAAACTGTTGAAGCTCGACGCTCTTATGTCGCACAACTTGGTCAACTTCTTCCGCAACATGGCACTCGCGCTCCTCATTTGGGTCGTCGGTGCGCAAACGCTCGGAACGGGCAGTGTGCTCACGCTCGGGATACTTTACGCCTACATCGATTATGTGTCCCGTATTTTTGAGCCGGTGACGCAAATTATGAACCAGTTGTCACCGCTCCAGCAAGCGCTCGTTTCGGCGGACCGAATGTTCCAACTGCTCGATGAGACAGGCGAAAACGTATCGTCTGAGCGCATTCCGCGCTTTAAAGGCGAAGTCGTGTTCGACGACGTGTCGTTCAGCTATGAGGCTGGGAAACCAGTGTTGAAACACATCGACATTCAAGCGGCACCTGGTGAGACGATCGCGCTCGTCGGTCATACCGGTAGCGGCAAGAGTTCGATCATGAACTTGCTCATGCGCTTTTACGACCCGTCGTCAGGAAAACTTTGCATCGATGGGATGGACGTGACGAAACTTCCGACGCAAGCCGTTCGGGACCATCTCGGTATCGTGCTGCAAGACCCGTTCTTGTTCACGGGCTCGATTCGGACGAACGTGACGCTCGGTGACGAGACCATTCCCGATGAACGGATTTGGCAAGCGTTGACGGCGGTCGGTGCCGATCGGTTCGTCAAGCAGCTGCCGCAAGGACTCGACGAGCCTGTCATCGAGCGCGGCGCTTCACTCTCGAGCGGAGAGCGGCAATTGATTAGTTTCGCCCGGGCGCTCGTGTTTGACCCGGCCATCCTCGTCCTTGACGAGGCGACGGCTAGTGTCGACTCAGAGACAGAGGCGCTCATCCAAGACGCGCTGAAGACGCTCACGTACGGACGCACAACGTTCGTCATCGCGCACCGATTGTCGACGATTCGTGAGGCCAATCAAATCCTCGTCCTCGACCACGGTCAAATCATCGAGCGCGGGAATCATCAGTCACTCATCGCTGACGGTGGTGTTTACGCCCGGATGCATGAGTTGCAAAGTAAACAGCAAGTGATCAGCTGAGAAAGGAAACGTTATGGAGATCATCGGCAAATATAATCAAGCTAAAGTGTTCAATGAACGGATTGATGATATGACGCGCGCACAGATTCAAACGCTCGTCGACCAACCGTTCACGGAAGGGGCAGCGATTCGAATCATGCCCGACATGCATGCCGGCAAAGGTTCGGTCGTCGGGACGACGATGACGATTCACGACAAAATCGTACCGAACCTCGTCGGTGTCGATCTCGGGTGTGGCATGCTTTGCACCGAGATCAATGTGAAGCGGATCGATTTTCAAAAACTTGACGATGTGATTCGTCAATTCGTTCCGAGTGGGATGAACATCCGGGAGTCGGCGCATTCGTACGCGTCAAAGGTTCCACTAGAAGACGTTCGCGCCCCGTATAAGCTAGACCGGGCGTTACGCTCGGTCGGGACACTTGGCTCGGGCAATCATTTCATCGAGGTGAACCGTGATGATCATGGACGGACGTTTCTCGTCATCCATTCGGGTTCACGCCACCTCGGTGTCCAAATTGCTGAACACTATCAGCAGCGAGCGATCCGTCATATGATGGATACGACAGAAGTACAGAATGAGATCGAGCGTTTGAAAGAAACTGGACGCGAAGGTGAGATTCAAGCTTATCTCGAGTACGCGAAGACGGCGAAACAAGGATTGCGAGATCTCGCCTATGTCGAAGGGGCAGATATGGACGACTACATGCATGACGTTCGGATTGCCCAACAATACGCGGCAAGTAACCGACTGGCGATGACCGATGTCATCGTCGAAGCGATGAACTGGAACGTCGTCGATCAGTTCGATACGGTGCATAACTATATCGATCACGACGACATGATCCTCAGAAAAGGGGCGATTTCCGCAAAAGCCGGAGAGCGCGTCATCATCCCGATGAACATGCGTGACGGGTCGCTCATCTGTACCGGAAAAGGCAACCCGGACTGGAACTTCTCAGGTCCGCATGGCGCCGGGCGCATCATGTCGCGCTCAGCGGCACGAAAACGCGTCGACTTTAACGAATTCAAAAAGTCGATGGAAGGCGTCTGGTCGAGTTCGGTTCGGAAGTCGACAATCGATGAATCGCCGTTCGTCTATAAATCGATGAAAGAGATTGTGCGCTATATTGAACCGGCCGTCACGATTGATCAACTGATTAAACCGCTTTATAACTTCAAGGCGAACTGAACATTATTCAGTTTCGCCTTTTTCTTTTACTCGAAAAATCTGATACGCTACAAGTGAGGTGAACGAAATGGAAAAACGGTTGAGTGCGTTATCAAAGTATGAGCTCGAGCAAGAAATTCGTGACTTGCATGAGCGGAAACGAAAAGCCGAACAGATGGGTATGGTGAGTGAGATTGAGGTCGTGCTTCGCCGCATCGCCATCGCGGAGAGTTATTTGATTGATCCGGCATCGTTCAAGCCAGGTACGACGTATATCGTCAACTACAATAATCGTCCGTTCCGATTAAAGTTTGTCAACGGCGTCATGGGTTGGGGAACGTTTGAAGGAGAAGCGATGGAACATGCGATCCCGCTCTCTGAGTTATCGGAGGTGCGCGTATGAACCGATCAGACCAATACAAGCGGTTGGCAGAAATCTTAAGAGATAAGAACGACTTGTTGAATGAAGACGAGGCGTTAACGTGGGTCGAGGTGTTGTGGGAAGATTTTGAGACGACGCTCGCCCGCGCTGGTGAACCGTACCCAGGGGAAGCGAAGTCATTCCAATACGTCGTTCAACAAATCGATGCGTACGGGGCGCAATTGCACTTATTTCAAACGAAAAACGAAAAATTCAAACACCTGATTTCAAAACGAGATCTCCACTAAAAAATCACGCGATCCTCGCGTGATTTTTTGCTTGCAAACGTGGTACAGTTGGTTATAATAAGGTCGCTATTTGTTTGCTTTAGAGTTGAGTATTTATAAACTTTCTTTAGTGAGTATCATGTATCACTAAACTTTCCTTAGAAAGGGAAGGAGGAACACAGTTTGGAAGTCGGTCAAAACATTAAACGACTCCGCGTCAAAAAAGGGTTGACCCAAGAAGAGTTGGCGGAACGTACCGATTTGAGTAAAGGCTACATTTCTCAAATCGAGCGTGATTTGAGTTCCCCTTCGCTAGAAACGCTGTTCGACTTATTAGAAGTGCTTGGATGCTCGCCAAAAGAGTTCTTTGATGAGGAGATCAATCAAAAAGTCGTCTATACGGAAGGCGACCGCACGGTATATGTCGACGAGAATCGGCTATACCGGACGGAGTGGCTCATCCCGGAATCCAATGAGAAAGAGATGGAACCGATTTTGCTCACGTTCTCAAAACAAGGGGAGTTCAAACGGTACGAGCCGTCGCGCGCGGAAACGTTCGTTTACGTACTGTCTGGCCGCGTCGCCCTCAAACTCGGGAACCATACGTATTTCGCCAAATCGGGCGAGACGTTGTACTATGTCGCCTCAGACGCGCATCAGCTCGTCAACGATTTTGATGGCGCAAGCGAGTGTCTCGTCGTCGCCACACATTCGTATTTATAACAAGGGAGGAAACCAAATGAACCCAGAAACGATCATTCGTTTTGACAACGTGTCGAAGCGGTACGACGATACTGTCGTCTTAGAGAATATTAACTTTGAAATCGAGCGTGGGAAATTCTATACGCTGCTCGGTCCTTCGGGATGCGGAAAGACAACGATTCTGCGGATCATCGCCGGATTCACCGATGCGACAGAAGGTGATATCGAGTTCGACGGGAAGCGGATCAACGACGTGCCGGCGAACAAACGTCAAGTCAACACGGTCTTCCAAGATTACGCCTTGTTCCCGCACTTGAACGTATACGAGAACGTCGCTTTCGGTTTGCGCATCAAGAAGATGAAAGAAGCGGACGTCAAGACGAAAGTCGAACAAGCACTCAAATTCGTCAACTTGGAAGGCTACGAATCACGTGAAATCGATGAGATGTCAGGCGGACAACGTCAACGCGTCGCCATCGCCCGTGCCATCGTCAACGAACCGGAAGTCATCTTGCTCGATGAACCGCTTTCAGCGCTCGACCTTAAACTTCGGACCGAGATGCAGTACGAGTTGCGCGAACTTCAACAGCGTCTCGGCATCACGTTCATCTTCGTTACCCACGACCAAGAAGAAGCACTCGCCATGTCTGACGAGATTTTCGTCATGAACAACGGGGAGATTGTTCAAAGCGGGACACCGACAGACATTTATGACGAGCCGATCAACCGCTTCGTCGCTGACTTTATCGGGGAGTCGAACATTGTTCCTGGTGTGATGCCGGAAGATCACCTCGTCACGTTTGCCGGGAAGACGTTCGATTGTGTCGACCAAGGGTTTGACCGCAATGAAAAAGTCGAAGTCATCATTCGTCCAGAAGACTTGGAGATGACGTCGGTCGACGCGGCGAAACTCGTCGTCGATGTCGACTCGCAACTATTCCGTGGCGTCCATTACGAGATTTGCTGTTACGACCAAGAAGGCAACGAGTGGCTCGTCCATTCGACGAAGAAATCAGTCGTCGGGTCGAAAATCGGGCTCACGTTCGATGACGAGGCGGTTCACGTCATGCGCCTAGGCGAGACCGAAGAAGAGTTTGACCGTCGTCTCGAATCGTATGAGGAGGTCGCCCATGAATCAAACTAGTCAAACCGCCAAGACGGTCTATTTGACGACGTACTGGATATGGATTGTGCTGTTCGTCATCGCGCCGCTCCTCCTCGTCGTCTACTACTCATTTTTTGATATCGAAGGAAACTTGAGTTTAGAGAACTATCAGATGTTCTTCACATCGACTTACTTGACGATGACACTGTCTTCGTTTTGGTATGCGTTTCTCATCACGTCCTTCTCGCTTCTCATCGGGTATCCGACCGCGTATTTATTGACGAGAACGAAACATAAGCAGCTCTGGCTGTTGCTCATTATTTTGCCATCATGGATCAACTTATTGCTGAAAGCGTACGCGTTCCTTGGGATTTTTGGAACGTACGGCATCACGAACCAATTTTTAGAGGCGATCGGCATCGGGACGAAACAAATTTTGTTCACGGACTTCAGTTTCGTATTCGTTTCGGTTTACATCTTCATCCCGTTCATGATTTTGCCGATCTACAACGCCATCGAGAAGTTACCGCCGTCGCTCGTCTACGCGTCGCGTGACCTCGGTGCCTCGAACTGGACGACGTTCCGTCGCGTCATCTTCCCATTGACGCTCGACGGGGTGAAGTCAGGGATTCAAATCGTCTTCATTCCGGCGTTGTCGCTCTTCATGATCACGCGCCTCATTGCCGGAAACCGTGTCATCACGCTCGGGACGGCGATCGAACAACAATTTCTCGTCACGCAAAACTGGGGCATGGGGTCAACAATCGCTGTGTTCTTGATTTTGGCGATGGTACTCGTCATGGTCATCACACGTGACTGGGGCGCGAAAGGAGCGGTGCGTCGATGAAGAAGAAAAAATTCAAGTTAGCGAATCTGTATTTGATTGCGGTGTTCTTTATCCTGTACGCACCGATCCTCTATCTAGTGTTTTACTCGTTTAACAGTGGGGGAACGATGAGTAACTTTGAAGGGTTCACCCTCGAGTGGTATAAATCACTGTTCACAGATACCCGTCTGCTCGTCATCGTCTTGAACACGATCATCATTGCTCTCTTGTCGGCGACCATCTCGACCGTGCTCGGTGTCATCGGGGCGCTTGCCATTTATACGGCGCGGCAACGGTTCACGAAGACGTCGCTCTTATCGCTCAACAACGTCTTGATCGTCAGCCCGGACGTCATCATCGGAGCGTCGTTCCTCATTTTGTTCACGATGCTCGGCATTCAACTCGGGTTCTATTCGGTTCTCTTGGCGCACATCGCGTTCTCGGTTCCGATCGTGGTCATTTTAGTGTTACCGAAGCTTCAAGAGATGAGCCCGACACTGATCGATGCGTCGCGTGACCTTGGAGCGAGCTCGTGGGACGTGCTCACAAAAGTCATCTTGCCGTATATCACGCCAGGTATCTTCGCAGGGTTCTTCACGGCGCTGACGTATTCACTCGATGACTTTGCGGTGACGTTCTTCGTCACGGGTAACGGCTTCACGACGCTTGCCGTCGAGGTCTACTCACGGGCACGCCAAGGGATCTCACTTGAGATCAACGCCTTGTCGACACTCTTGTTCGTGTTCACGCTCATACTCGTCCTCGGGTATTACGTACTCGCACAACGGAGTGCGAAGGAGGTAAGACGATGAAAAAACTAGTCATCATGTTGACGGTGCCGCTCCTCGTCAGTTTCGGTTTGCTGGTTTGGGTGTATCAAATCAACATGTCCCAAGGGTTTGGCGGCGATAACACACTTGTCGTCTACAACTGGGGCGATTACATCGATGAAGATTTGATCGGCGAATTCGAAGAAGAGACCGGACTTAAAGTCATCTACCAGACGTTCGACTCGAACGAGGCGATGCTGACGAAGATTCAGCAAGGCGGTACCGCGTTTGATATCGCCGTCCCGTCCGATTATGCGATCAGTAAGATGATCGAAGACGATCTGCTCTTGCCGATCGATTACGACAAACTCGAAAATTTCGATAACATCGACCCACGCTTCCTCGACAAGTCGTTCGACCCTGACAACACGTACTCGGTCCCTTACTTCTGGGGTACGGTCGGGATCGTCTACAATCCTGAACTCGTCGACGGTGACATCACATCATGGAACGACTTGTGGGACATGCCGCTCGAGAATGATATTTTGCTAGCGGACGGGACACGAGAAGTGATGGGCTTCGGTCTTAACTCGCTCGGCTATTCGCTCAACACGACGGACCGTGATGAACTGCTCGAGGCAGAAGCGAAGCTCGAAACGCTTTGGCCGAACATTAAAGCGATTGTCGGTGATGAGATCAAAATGCTCATGGCCAATCGTGAAGCAGCCGCAGCCGTCGTCTGGTCGGGTGACGCTTCTGAGATCATGTACGAGAACGACGAGTTGACGTACGTGATCCCGGAAGAGGGGACGAATCTTTGGTTCGATAACCTCGTCATCCCGAGCACATCTAAAAACATTGAAGGGGCACATCAATTCATCGACTTCATGCTCGATGCTGAAATCGCGGCACGAAATACCGATTACGTCGGGTATTCGACACCGAACGAAGCAGCACTTGAATTTTTAGATGAAGAAGTCACATCAGACGAACGGTTCTATCCGTCTAAAGAAGTGACAGATGAGCTTGAAGTGTACGAAAACTTAGGCAAACGCATGAACGCGTATTACAACGAGTTGTACTTGCGCTTCAAAATGCAGAGTAAATAAAGTAAGTCCCGCTCAAACGTTGAGCGGGACTTTTTGTGTTTGTAGAAGGGTTACTCCATTCACATCTGTTGCAACTCGGCACGCTCATCGTCTGTGAACACACGGGAACGGCTCAAAAACCGTTTCCCTTCGACACCTTCGACCGAGAACATGCCGCCCCGGCCGTCGACGACGTCGATGATGAGCTGGGTGTGCTTCCAATACTCATACTGCTTCTCGTGGATATAGAACGGACAGCCGCCGATCTCTCCGAGCAGGACGTCGTGATCGCCAATCATGAACTCATCTTGCGGGAAGCACATCGGTGAGCTCCCGTCACAGCAACCACCCGACTGGTGGAACAGGAGCGGACCGT
This sequence comes from Exiguobacterium sp. SH3S3, assembly GCF_004337115.1. Classification (NCBI taxonomy): domain Bacteria; kingdom Bacillati; phylum Bacillota; class Bacilli; order Caryophanales; genus Exiguobacterium; species Exiguobacterium sp. SH3S3. The sequence goes on along the minus strand of NZ_SJUU01000017.1, from coordinate 16,578 downwards.
GTTTCGCAAGCAACTGCTCGAGGAGCGCGAGCGTGGCGGGGGTGGCCTCGACGCGACGCACCATCTTAAAAGAACCCGAGTTTTTGTTCGCTGTAGCTGACGAGCATATTTTTCGTGCGTTGGTAATGGTTGAGCATCATCTTGTGGTTCTCACGGCCGATCCCGGACATTTTGTAACCGCCGAACGCGGCATGGGCCGGATACTGATGGTAACAGTTGATCCAAACACGACCCGCTTGAATCTCACGGCCGAACCGATAAGCCCGGTTCATATCGCGTGTCCAGACGCCGGCGCCGAGACCATAGAGCGTATCGTTCGCAATGGCGAGCGCGTCCGCGTCGTCCTTGAACGTCGTCACCGACAAGACTGGACCAAAGATTTCTTCTTGGAAGATGCGCATCTTGTTGTGACCTTTAAAGATGGTCGGTTGAACGTAATAGCCGTCGGCGAGGTCACCGTCCATCATGTTGCGCTCACCACCGATCAAACATTCGGCTCCTTCGGCTTTTCCGATCTCAAGATACGATAAAACCTTCTCCAGCTGTTCGTTCGATGCTTGAGCACCCATCATGACGTCAGGGTCGAGCGGGTTGCCGAGCTTGATTGCTTTGACGCGTTCGAGGACGCGTGCCATGAACGGCTCATAAATCGACTCGTGGATGAGGGCACGCGATGGACACGTGCACACTTCGCCTTGGTTTAACGCGAACATGATGAGCCCTTCGATCGCTTTGTCAAAGAAATCATCGTCCGCGTCCATGATGTCGGCGAAGAAGATATTCGGTGACTTGCCCCCGAGTTCGAGCGTCACCGGGATGATGTTTTGCGACGCGTATTGCATGATCAATCGACCCGTCGTCGTTTCGCCAGTGAACGCGACTTTGTCGACACGGTTACTTGAGGCGAGCGGCTTCCCAGCCTCGAGTCCGAAGCCATTGACGATGTTGAGCACGCCTGGCGGCAGCAAGTCTTCGATCAGCTCCATCAGTACCATGATCGAAGCCGGTGTCTGTTCGGCCGGTTTTAAGACGATACAGTTACCGGCGGCGAGTGCCGGTGCGACTTTCCAGATTGCCATCAAAATCGGGAAGTTCCATGGGATGATTTGAGCGACGACGCCGAGCGGTTCCGCGAAGTGATAGGCGACCGTGTCGTTGTCGAGCTCGCTGATGCCGCCTTCTTGCGAGCGGATGACACCGGCGAAATAGCGGAAGTGATCGATCGCGAGCGGCAGGTCGGCGTTCAACGTCTCACGGACAGCTTTTCCATTCTCCCACGTCTCCGCGTAAGCGAGCATCTCAAGGTTTTCTTCCATTCGGTCGGCAATCTTGTTTAAAATGACCGAGCGCTCGGTGACCGACGTTTTGCCCCAGGCGCCTTTGGCGGCATGGGCCGCGTCCAGTGCCAGCTCGATATCTTCTTTCGTCGACCGCGCGACCTCGCATAACACTTTACCATTTACCGGAGAGGTGTTCTCAAAATAGTCTCCCCCTGAAGGTGCTGTCCACTTTCCGTTGATGTAGTTCTCATAGCGGTCCTTGAACTGGACTTTCGTGCCTGCAGAGTTCGGTACTTCATAAATCATGATCGTTCCTCCCTTTTCCGTAAAGTATAGGGGTTTGATGTATGCGCTTACATTTTGTAGTAAGCCAATAGCTCCCTTTTTCATCCTAACGGGTTGTAGTGATAAAAGTCAAAATTTTTTGACAATAATTTGACACAATTCTGTCGAGATGTTTTGAAGCCAATATTTGCCACAAACAGAGTATCGTGGAATCAGTTTCAAATCGAAGGAGTGGACGCACTCACGGCAAAAATAGATTAGGTCGACCCGGCGCAAAGCTTAATCACGTTTATCGAGTTTGCGGTTAATGCGAACGGGCAGCCTGACGAGTTCGTTTTGACCGGTAACTTGACGATTCGGGGGACGACGCGCGAGGAGACGTTCGAATCCGAGCTCCAATTCACGGAGTCTGAAGCATAAGAAAAAGTCGCTCGTGAGAGCGACTTTTTACTGTTCATAGACAAGTTTCTTTTGTAAGCTTTCTTCGCTGAACACCCAACCGGTGAACGAAGACAAGACTTCGTTCGACTCTTCGTCGACGATGACGACAGCGACGAACGGGTAGATGTCTTTCGAGAAGTAGCGCAAGTTTGTGAACCGATACTCGATCATGCCGTTATGACGTGTGACCGTGTATGTGTGAATTTTTGAAAATGCCAAGAACGACTGCAAGTCTGCATTTTTACGTGCTTCGACGAAATGCAGGTCGTCTTCGCCAGGCATCGCCTTGTCACGGAAGCGGCCACATTCGATGACTTCACCTTTTTTCACTTTGACCGCACCGAGTCCGTTGCGGAAACGAACGGCGACGTGCCAGTCGTCCCAACCGATACCCGGTGAGATGAAGAGCTCATGGGCACCGGCGAAGTGACGAGCGACCGTTGCGAGCGCACGGTTACGTAGTTTGAACTGAATCGCATAGTAACTGATAACGAGCGCAATGAGCAGTGCAAAAATCGGGACAGTTGCCCCTGTGATAAGCCATAATACATATGCCCCGTAATAAGCAGAGAACAAGTAAGGGTCAAACGTTCCGATGACGCCCCAGCCAATCCATTTCTTCGAGAAAGGTTGCAGGGCTTGCGTCCCGTAAGCGTTGAACAAGTCGACGGTGACGTGTAACAATACCGCGATTTGTGCCATGACCCATAATGAAGCAGGGTTGACGCCAAGTACCATACCGATGATGGCACTGACGATGATCGGCCAAGCAAGAAGTGCGGTGATTCCGTGTGAAAGACCGCGGTGCTGGCGTAAATAAGTGCTGTTTCCTTTAAGTTTGAAGACGGTGTCAAAGTCTGGCGCATGCGAACCGACAAGAGCGGTAGCCGTCATAGCCAAGAACATTTGCGAATCATTTGCTACTTCCGGGCTAAGTGTCGCAAGGGCGCTTAAACCAAGGCCCATTCCAATGTGTGTCGCAGTATCCAATGTGCTTCAGCACCTCCGTTAATAAAGAAACGACGTTCAATGATCGCTACCATCATACAATATTTTTAAAACGAGGGGAAACAAAATGCTCGATATTGATAAATTGTTCACAAATTATACTATTCGTCAGTTCAATGAAAATTTACTCACCTGGTTCGATCGTGAAAAACGCGATTTGCCGTGGCGGCACGGGAAAAATCCGTACCGGGTGTGGGTGAGCGAAGTCATGCTCCAACAGACGCGTGTCGATACGGTCATCCCTTATTACAACCGATTCATGGACCGTTTCCCGACGATCGAGGACTTAGCAGATGCTCATCCCGACGAGGTCGTCAAATATTGGGAAGGGCTTGGATACTACTCGCGCGTCCGTAACCTCCATCAAGCGGTAAAAGAAGTCGTCTCTACGTATGACGGCGTCGTACCGGAGGAAAAAGAACTGTTTGAAAAATTGAAAGGGGTCGGTCCGTATACGACCGGAGCCGTGCTCTCGATCGCCTACAATCAGCCCGAGCCTGCCGTCGACGGGAACGTCATGCGCGTCATGGCCCGCCAGTTTGGCATCTATGAAGATATCGCCGTACCAAAAACACGGAAGATTTTTGATCAAGTCATTCGGCGCCTGATGGACCCGGAGCACGCCTCCGATTTTAATGAAGCTGTCATGGAGCTCGGTGCGACCGTCTGTACCCCGAAAAATCCGATGTGCTCGCTCTGTCCGGTCCAAGACGAATGTTACGCCTATGCGCATCACGTCCAGGATGAGCTTCCGGTCAAGACGAAAAAAGGAGCGGCCCGGATCGAGATGTTCGATGCCCTCTACTGTAAACGTGACGGTCGCATCGCCTACGTTCAGCGGCCCGATACAGGTCTGCTCGCGGGAATGTGGCAATACCCGCTTACAGATCGTGGAACGGGGGAACAGTTAAACGGAACCTATATTGGACAAGTGAAACACGTGTTTTCACACATCATCTGGTACGTCGACTTATATGAGGTCGAAACGTTGCCGGACGAGGATTGGATTTGGCTCGCCGGGGACGAGCGGGATGTGTTGACCGTGTCGGTTGCCCAACAAAAACTAGAACGATTGGTAGGGGATAGAAATGAGACAGTTTGACGTCGAAACGCCGTTCGACACTTCCGTCGAGGCGTTGTGGGAATTGTTGCAAGACGCGTCGCTTTTATCTGAACTGACGACGTTTCCAGAAGTGACGCTCGTCGGAGATGGCGCATCCGTAGAAGGTAATCGAATCCATCTCCGTGTCGGTGTCGGACCGGTCACGCTGCCGTGGATCAGTGCGATCACGTTAGCGGGGCGGCACGCATTTTGTGACCAAGGTGTGACTTTGCCGTTCCCGTTCAAACGGTTTTGTCACGTTCACAGTGTGAAAGAAGTCGATGGGAAGGCCGTCATGGTCGATGAAGTGACGTTCGATAGTTACTTACCCGAAGCGATTGTCGAGCAGTTTATTCTCCGTCCGATGTTCGCAGGACGAGCCGTCGCCTTCCAAAAAGCACTAAATTCGTGAAAATAAGAGATTTCCTTTTTCATTGGTTCTGAAAGTCGCTATAATTAAAAATGAGAATGTACAGCATCATAGCGGAAAGGAGGAGCTTATGAGCTTATTTCCCAAAGCAGGTAGCAAGATCGAGATACAGAGCTACAAGCACAACGGGACTTTGCATCGCGTTTGGGAAGAAACGCTCGTCCTTCAATCGTCAAAAACGGATATGATTGGGTTCAACGACCGCATCATGGTCAGTGAATCAGACGGCCGGCAATGGAGAACAAGAGAGCCGGCAATTTGCTACTTTTCATCTGAGTTTTGGTTTAATGTCATCTGTATGATTCGCGAAGACGGGATTTACTACTACTGTAATCTAGGTTCGCCGACAACGTTCGATGGGGCAGAACGAGCCATCAAGTACATTGACTACGATTTAGATATTAAAGTGTTCCCGGATATGTCGTACACGATTTTAGATGAGGATGAATATGAGCGGCATCGTCGCGAAATGAATTATCCGAAAGCGATTGATCGAATCTTGAAACAGAACGTTCAAGAACTTATCAACTGGATTCGAGGACGGAAAGGGCCGTTCAACCCAACATTCGTCGATGAATGGTATCGCGAATACGAAGCACGTTACCGGAGATGAATACTCATCTCCGCTTTTTTTCTTGAAGGAGGGCTCTATGGGAAGTGTTAGACGCTATTTACAGTTCGTAAAACCATATAAAAAACAAATTGCTTTGACGATTTTCGTCGGGATCTTGAAATTCTCGATCCCGCTCGGTTTACCGTTGCTCTACAAATACGTCATCGACAATTATTTGACAGAAGGTGCACCGGCCGCCGACTACACTGAACTCGTCTGGTTGTTTGGTATCGTCTTCTTCATTTTCCTCGTCTTGAAGCCGCCGATCGAGTATTTGCGGCAATATTTGGCACAATGGGCCGCGACGCGGATTTTGTTCGACGTTCGGAACCGATTGTTCGACCACGTGCAAAAGCTGTCGCTTCGCTACTATTCGAACAATAAGACCGGGCAGATCATCTCGCGCATCATCAACGATGTCGAACAGACGAAAGACTTCGTCATCACGGGACTCATGAACATTTGGCTCGACATGGTCACGATTTTGATCGCGATCGCCATCATGTATACGATCGACCCGCAACTGACGCTCATCGCTATCTTGCCGCTCCCGTTTTATGCGATCGCCGTCCGCTACTTCTATGGACGCTTGCGCCGCCTCACCCGGGAACGCTCGGCCGCACTCGCTGATCTTCAAGGCCATTTGACCGAACGTGTCAACGGTATGGCTGTCATCCGCAGTTTCGCGCTCGAGCCGTATGAGAACAAGGCGTTTGAAGAACAGAACGGTGGCTTCTTGAAAGCCGCACTTCGCCATACAGGTTGGAATGCGAAGACGTACGTCGTCGTTTCGACAATCACGGACATCGCGCCGATCTTAATCTTTACGTCGGCTTCTTGGCTCGTCTTACAAGGTGACGTCACGCTCGGGACACTCGTCGCTTTCATCGCTTATATCGACCGCCTCTACGCACCGCTCGGTCGTCTCGTCAACTCGGCGACGACGCTCACGCAGTCGGTCGCGTCGATGGACCGGGTCTTTGAATTTCTCGATGAGCCGTATGATATCGAACAGAAACGCGATGCGTTCGTGCCGGTGCAGACGGCCGGGGATATCGAACTCGATCGTGTCGGCTTTGCCTATGAGAAAGAAGGGACGCGTGCTTTGCATGACGTCAGCCTGCACATCCGGTCCGGGGAACGTATCGCCTTCGTCGGCATGTCCGGCGGCGGGAAATCGACGCTCGTCAGTTTGATTCCACGCTTTTATGACGTGACGGACGGCAGTATCAAAATCGACGGCGTCGATGTCCGTGACTTTAAACTCCGGGCCCTTCGCGACCAAATCGGTATGGTCATGCAAGATTCGGTTCTCTTCAGTGAGTCGGTCGCCATGAACATCCGGATGGGAAATCCGGAAGCGACGGACGATGCCGTCATCGCCGCTGCGAAAGCGGCCAACGCCCACGAGTTCATCATGAACTTGCAGGACGGTTACAACACGCCGGTCGGAGAAAAAGGCGTGAAGCTGTCGGGGGGACAGAAGCAACGTCTTGCCATCGCCCGCGTCTTCCTCAAACATCCGCCGATCATCATTCTCGATGAGGCGACGAGTGCGCTCGACCTCGAGAGTGAGTCGATGATCCAAGATTCGCTCGCAAGATTGACGAAAGGACGGACGACGCTCATCGTCGCCCACCGCCTATCAACGATCACCGACGCCGATAAAATTGTCGTCGTCGACAACGGTCGAATCATGGAAGCGGGAACGCATGAAGAATTGATGCGTCGCCGTGGCGCTTACTATGATTTGTATATGATCCAAGACTTAGCTGTCGTGGAGTGAGGCTTCGAGTTCAACTCGAAGTCTTTTTTTGTTTTCCGTATCTAGTAGACGGGAATGAAGAAACGACATGCCAAAAGGGGGATGACACGATGATAAATGGGGAAGGATTGATCAATGTCCGTCCGCTCAACGACGGGTTAGAGTTAACGTGGTCGTTTGATGGGAAAGTGCGCGTGACACGCAACGGGAAGTGCGTATATGAGGGGACGGATCAGCATTATGTCGACCGGGAGACGAGCGTTGGGGAGCAAGTCGCTTACCGCATCTCGGACGAGTTTGGCGAAGTGGCAAAACTGTATACTGCGGCCGTTAATCCAAACGACGACTTGTATTGGAATCGTCATCTGACGTCGGCGGTCGTGGCGCCGAGCGGAACGTATTTACAGTGGGACCCAATCGCGGACGTCGACACGTATGCGGTATATCGTGAAGGACGCCGTATCGCGGAAATCGTCGGGAGCGGATACATCGACGAGACACCGCTCGAACAACCGACGCTCTATGAAGTTCGGGCTTTGCGTCCGGTCAAGCGAGATGATAAACCTGGGACCCGTCTCGTGCATATGGTCGGAAAAGCGATGTCGCTCGCGAAAGAGATGAAGTCGGATACGAGACGTGACAAGGAGCTCTTCACGATGTATTTCCTCGTCAGTCCGACACGTCCGGACGTGGCCACGGTCGACGGCATTAACCTGCGTGTCCAGACGTTCATTCGTCCGCCGATGATTAAAAACCCGAACCTGATGTCACCGCATCCGTATTTTGAAGGGGACGGACGTCCTTATAACGTCCATGCGACCGAATATCGGACCCGGACGGAAGTGAAAGTCGAGGGGTTGACCGATATTCCGATTATCTCGTTAAAAAAAGATGCGAACGTTACCCGCGGGTATACGAAGCATCATCGATTGACGGGCGAAGACGTCGCTTCGGTCGACCGCGTGTATGTAGAAGATGTCGACATCGAGCGGGGGAAAGCTGCATTTCGTTTGCAACATTCGGTAGGCAATCCGCTCGTCGTTGCGCCGGATATTAAATACACCATCGTCACGGCACTTAAAAACAGTGCGACGTTCAAACTGTCCGGAAGTCACACCCAGTCGCCGCATCATGAAGTCTACGTCCAAGTCGGCGATGCACCGTGGATGACGATCCACCGGGCGGACGACCTTGGGGTCAGCTTTATGGGCAATCCGATGCCGGAGTGCCACTGGACGTACTTGACATGCATGGACTAAAAAACCAGCCGGCTCATTGATGAGTCGGCTGGTTTGGTGTTTGGTCGATAAAGCGACTCCGTTCTTCTGGGGTCGGTAGTTTGCACGTCTCTTTCTGACCGAACCAGCGATAGCGGTTGTTCGCGATGATGTCGTAACCAAAATCACGAAGCGGTTTAGGGACGAGTCGGATGAAGCGAAGCATCCGCCAGTTCCCGTCCAACCCCTCGGCGATTCGGGTCGCCGCGTCCGATTTCAAATAAGGGACGCCGCCTTTGATCAAAACGATGCTATCGACCGTATCCGGGATACGATGACGTTTTCGGATTGCTTGTCCGGCCTCACCTTGAAGTGAGGCGAAATGGAAGTTTCCTGTTGAATCACGATTTAAGATGAACTGCACACTGGCGTCACAAAAGTTGCAGTCTCCGTCAAATAACACAATGGCTGGCATAGGGAGCGCCTCCTTCTCTCCTGACTTTATCCGTTCGAACGAATGCTCAAACGTCAAGCGGCGAGCTGACGGGCAGGCTCCATCTTGTAGAGCGAGACGTAATAAAGGTAACCTCCAAGGGCGCCAAATAAGAACATGTAGCCGCTCATGAATACCGGCCCGATGAACGCGCCGACGACGATGCCGGCTGCGGCGACAAGTTTCGCCCCGTGGAACGTCAAGCCTCCGAAGGCGAGGTATGAGGCCCGTCGAGTCGGGTCGATCAAGTCGATTTGTTTCACTTGTCGAATCGGTGAATAGAGCAACTCCCCAATGGTGAAGACGATGGCGAGGACGGCAAGCGTGATGAACGAGTTCATTGACGTAATCGCGGCATAGGCCGTCACGTATAAGGATAAGCCGATGAAGAAGATATACTTTTCCCGGTAGCGTTTCACGAAAGCGGTCACCGCGAACGTGATGGCGACGACGAGCAACGTGTTCTCAAGCTGCATGAACGCCATCATGCGTACACCGTCAAACGGGACGCCGACGATCGACCGTTCTGTGAACGATTCGGCCAAATGGACACCGATATAGTTTGCCATATGGAACTCGGTCGAGAAGACGAGCATACTACCGAGGACGAACAGCATCCAACGACGGTCACTGAGTGCGATTCGATAGTTTTGATACACGCCGACGAGCGGGTTAGCAGACGTCGAACGGTTTCCTTTATAGCTATCAACGAGAAAACGTTGCAAGACGAGCGTCGTGATCGTCAACACGAGCGTCATCCCGACGAATAGTCCGAAACGATAGTCTCGATAAAAAGCACCTCCGAGCATGACGCCCCCGGCAATCGCCAAATTGACGAGCCAGTAGTCATACACGTAAATCGCTTTACGGTTCGACTCTTCCATCGAATCGATGACGATGGCTTCGAGAGCAGGGTAGTTCAATCCGTTCGCGACGGCGTGACCGAAGTAAAGCACGGCGACGACGAGCGCCCAGTTATTCGACGGATGAATGGCGACCGTCATCCCCATAAAACAAAGGATTTGGACGATCTGACCGATTTGAAGCACGTGCTTGCGGTTGAAACGGTCTGAGAAGTACCCGCCAAACAAGCCGGTAACGTAACCGACGACAACAAACGACGTCATGATGATTCCAGCGGCGATTTTGCCGAGTTCTTCGGAAAAATATAAAGCCATGAATGGAAAGATAGCCGAGCCGACGATACGGATAAAAAAGCCGCAGACGAGTCGGAGTCGAACATTTAATGGGAAATCTTTGAATTTCATGCGAGCACCTCCTTGTCACTACTTTAAACGTGGACTACACTTGGTAAAAAGAGACAAATGATTTTTAGATGTCCACTTTTAGGGGGAACGACATGAATGCGAAGCTGGTGGCGATTTATCGTCGTGCGTTGGAACAGAACAAAGTGGAACTGACGCTACGGGAAGCGGTCGATACGGTCGGCTATAGCGAGAAACAAGTGAAACGGGATATGAAGGCGTGGGAAACGTTCGGGTGGGTGGAGTATCGGCCGGGGAAAGGACGAGGCCATGAATCGGTGCTCCGCTTTCAGCCGGAGTTTGACCGAACCCTGAGAGCTTGGATCGATGAGTCTTTCGTTCAGGCCTCGATGGCCGATGCGGCCAAGTGGTTGGAATGGGACTGGCCACCCGCCTTGCGAGAAGTGATTCAAGCACTTATTTGGAGCCGTTTTGGCTTTGAGCAGACTGAAGAAGACCGGTTCATTTTTCCCCGGACGAGAGCGCTCGAATCGCTCGATCCGCTCGATATCCACATCGCGATGGAGGCGTCTTTGTCACGGCACGTCTTCGACCGCCTGTTCGAATGGGACGGGACGACTGTCCAGCCCTCGCTCGCCCACTATATAGAGGAGATGCCGTTCGGATTTCGTTGCTATATCCGCAAAGGGGTAACGTTTCATAACGGGGTGACGCTATCGGCCAAGGACATCGTCTACTCGTTGAATCGGTTATTGGATCATGGCAAACAAGTATGGCTGTTCGCACCGATCGAACGGATCGAGTCCAAAGCATCGTACGTCATCGATTTACATACGAAAGCACATATGGCCTATATCGAACGACTTCTCGCCCAAACCCCGGCCTCGATCACGTATCAAGGGGCCGAAGGGGTCGTGGGGACGGGGCCGTTCAAGCTGGAGCAGACGTCGGAGGAAGTCGTACGTTTAAGGGCGTTCGAGCGTGGGCTCCGGCCGAGACCGTCTTTGGATGTGGTTGAATTCGTCACGTTTTCCGAAACGGATTATGCGAAATGGAGCACCCGTGACGACCATAGCCTCGTGAAGTGGATCGCCGAGGCGGGAGCACGCTATCTCGTGTTCAACATGAGGCAGTCCTGGTTGAAGGACGATGCGCCGGCGCGTCGTGCGATTCAACGAGCGATTCAAAAAGAGGCGTTCGTGGAGATGGGAGGAGAGCGCCACCAAGTAGCACACGGATTTTTTCCGGAGACGAGTCGTCCCGTTCACGTGCACGGGGAGGGAACGGTTTGTCAGCGTCCGCTCCGGCTGTTGCACTTGCCGTTTGAAGTGGCGGCGCAAGACGCGGCGCTCGTGGCTACACAGTTACGGACGGCCGGGTTTACCGTCGAGACTGAGACGTATACGATTGGGTCTTTGTTACAAGATGAGACACTTTGCCGTGCCGATTTGATTTTATGCGGAGAGATGATGAGTGAAGATCTCGATTTGGCGTTCCTTGCCTTTTTGACGAGTGAACTGTCGCTTGTCGGCAAGTTGCTCGCGAATGAAGTGGAGCTCCGGGCGATGGTGGACCGCTATCAACAAACCGACATGAGCGCTTGGTCGATGCTGCATCGCGAAGTCGAACGCCAGTTGACTGAGGCGGCCCTCGTCATCCCGCTGTATCATGTCGCTCGTGAGCGCCGCTTTCCGAGTTTCTTTGGAGATGTACCGCTCGATGTGTTCGGTCACCCGCGATATGATCAATTGTGGATTCGTCCGTCCGTATAAACATAAAAGGAGATGCCGCGGCATCTCCTTGTTTTATAGCTGTGCGAACGCGCGATTTACTGCGGCAATCGTCTCATCGATATCTTGTTCCGTATGTTCCGTCGTCAAGAACCATGCCTCATATTTCGAGGGGGCCAAGTTGACACCGTTCTCAAGCATCAATTTGAAGAAGCGACCGAACATTTCGCCGTCCGACTTCTCGGCTCCTTCGTAGTCCGTGACGATCTCGTCCGTGAAGTAGACGGTGAGCGCGCCTTTCAGGCGGTTAAGCGTGATCGTGACGCCGTGAGTTCTCGCGGCTTCACGGATCCCTGCTTCGAGACGTGCGCCTAACGAATCTAATCTTTCATAGACGCCCGGTTGCTCGAGCACTTCGAGACAAGCGAGTCCGGTCGCCATCGAGGCGGGGTTTCCGGCCATCGTCCCGGCTTGGTAAGCGGGTCCGAGCGGTGCGACCGTCTCCATGATTTCTGCTTTCCCGCCGTATGCTCCGATTGGAAGTCCACCACCGATGATTTTACCGAGCGCCGTCATGTCTGGCTCGATGTTGTACACTTGTTGGGCGCTTCCGTACGTGAACCGGAACGCTGTGATGACTTCGTCGTAAATGACGAGCGCGCCGTGTTCATGGGTGATCTCGTTGATGGCTTGCAAGAAGCCGGGTTTTGGTTCAACGATCCCGAAGTTTCCGACGATCGGTTCGACGAGAACGCAGGCGACTTGATCGCCCCATTCGTTCATCATCGCCCGGTACGACTCGACGTCGTTGAACGGGACGGTGATAACTTCTTTCGCCGTGGCGCGGGTCACACCGGCTGAGTCGGGTGAACCGAGCGTCGCCGGTCCGCTTCCCGCCGCAATCAGCATCAAGTCGGAATGGCCATGGTAGCAGCCACTGAACTTGACGACGAGTTCGCGTCCAGTGTAGGCACGGGCGACGCGGATTGTCGTCATGACGGCCTCGGTTCCAGAATTGGTGAAGCGGACTTTGTCCATCGATGGGATCGCCGCTTTTAGTTTCTTGGCGAATTCGACTTCAAGCGCGTGAGGCGTCCCGTAAAGAAGCCCTTTTGCCGACGCTTCGATGAGGGCGTTGTGGATATGGGGGTGAGCATGGCCGGTAACGATCGGTCCATACGCGGCCAAGTAATCGATATAGCGGTTGCCGTCCACATCATAAAAATAAGCACCTTCTCCGCGCTCCATATAAACCGGGGCACCGCCGCCGACCGCTTTGAACGAACGTGAGGGACTGTTGACACCCCCGACGATATGCGTCAATGCGTCTTCATATAGAACGTCTGAAGTTTTACGATTTGATGTTGTTGTCATATGTATTGCCTCCTTTTACAAATTCGCAATTATTGTATCACAGCCGTCAACCGCATAAGCTCAACGTTTGACGAAGGGTTTAGAAATCAGTACACTATTTATAAAGATTACTATGTAAGAAATAGGTTAATTCTAAACAGACACTTCGCATAAATTCTAATAAAAGAAATGAGGGATTGACGTGGGAAGCGAAATGCTTGACCATGCTGTTCAGTCGCTCCGAGAACATGGAGTCAGAATGACGCCTCAGCGACAGGCGATTTTGGAGTACCTCGTCACGGAGCACAGTCACCCGACAGCGGATGACATTTATAAGGCACTTTCGGGTAGATTCCCGAACATGAGTGTCGCCACCGTCTATAACAACTTACGTGTCTTTAAAGATATCGGACTTGTTCAAGAGATGAATTATGGTGACGCTTCGAGCCGGTTCGATTTTGTGACATCCCGTCACTATCACATCATCTGTGATACGTGCGGGAAAGTCGTCGACTTTAACTATCCTGTCCTTGATGAGATTGAAGCGGTCGCTTCTCAATTGACAGGCTTCAAAGTGGATCGTCACCGCCTCGAAGTATACGGGACGTGCCCGGCTTGCCAAACTGAACAAGCGCATAAACATTAAAAACATCCTCAGGCTGAGGATGTTTTTTTTAGTCGTTCTGGTGTGATTGGCGTTTGTTATACTTCTCATCGAAGTCTTTGCCTTCGAGCGATTGATCGATCGTCAACGGTTCATCGCAATGCATACATAGATCGACACGTCCGAGCATCTTTGTCTCTTTCTCACAGTTCGGACAAGTGACGATGATTGCTTTCGTCGACGCCATGCCGACGATGAAGTAAAGCGCCGAGCTCGACAGTACCATCACGAAACCGAGCAACATGAAAATAATCATCAGCCACGCGATGCTTTTGGCGAGTAGCCCGAGATACATGACCCCAATTCCAGCGAACACGAGCAGCAAGGCCAGGTTTCTGGCGCGGTTGATTTTATTCCCCCGTTTTTTCATACATAATCCCTCCATGTCTGTCTTTACTATAGCTCATCTGCTCGAAGCTGAGAAGTTCGTACAATCGGTGGCAGGAGAATTTCAAAAGAAGGCGAATCATTTTTGTATCAGATTAGATAATCGTGTGAACCGATTGACGTTTACTAATTAGAAAGAAGGTATTAAGGTGACGATGGAATATGCGACTCGAACGATTTATTCAGAATATGCAGCCTTGAAAACAACGCTTGGCATCATTGAAGTGAAGAAGAAACGGCCGCGCGATCCATTAACAGATCAATCAGATCGATTGTTGATTGTGATTGAAGCGAAGGAAGAACCATTTTGGACAGTGAAACACTATCAAGTCGGACAAGAAAAAATCGTTCTTCATATAGTCAGTGATTCGATGATGGATCGTTGGATTCTAATGAACGAGAATCGGCGTGCCATCCATTGGATCGAAGACGGCATGGTGCTGTTCGAACGAAATGAGTTTTTGCTCGAGCTCAGGCAGCGGTTGCGCAATTTCTCGAACGAGGAGCAACGACTGCAACTCTCGCTCGCGTTCGCCAAACTGCTTAGACGTTTCGAAGATGGGCGCGGACTGTTCTTACAGGAAGAGCATCAAGATGCGTTCACCCAAATCCATCATGCGCTCACGCATTTGGCGCGGCTCTCCATCCTGGAGGCAGGAATCCACCCGGAGATTGTATTATGGAAGCAAGTCCGTAAACTCGACCTAGAAGTGTATAAGCTTCACGACGAACTCGTGAACGGGCACGAATCACTCGAACAACGTATTCACCTGGTCATCATCGGCATGGAGCATTTAATCCAATCTAAAGTCTTGCCGGGTACGTTGTTACTTTTGCAGGCGATGCAACAACGTGACGAACCATGGTCGTTCTCGGAGTTGATGGATCACCCGAACTTACAAGAGTTAAAAGTCGACCTCGGCAGCATCGTCGGTTTCTTAGTCCGGAAAGGTTACGTTCGGGCAGTGACACGTCCGACAAAAGGAGTAGGCGTCGAAGCGGTCGCTTATGAAATTGCTTAACTATATAGAAGAGAATGGGGAAACTGAATCGAATGAAGGTTACTAAATTTCTGCTCGGCAGTGTGTTTATTATAGTTGCGGCTGGATTCTTATCAATTGTGACAGGATTGTTTGCGATGGGCGATCCTCTCGGAAGTGAGCGGCCGATCATTTGGACGATTTGGTACGTGGTCGTTCTCTTGATTGTTATTATGGCGCTATATGACTTTTCGTCGTTATCGAAAGGACAACTCAAACGTATCGCTTTAATTGGAACGGTTGTCGGGATTGTTTTCTTTAGTTCCGTGAAAGGATATTACGTGTATACGGCGGGATTACGGATTGAAGAACGTGGCGTCTCCTTGCGTGACTATCAACCGTTCAAGCCTAAGTCTGATTTGGCTGAACTCGATAAGCCTTCAACATTTGAGATTGGAACAAACATTCCCCGACTAGACGGCGCGACGGCGCTGTATCCGATGTATGCTGCATTCGTCGAGGCGGTTTATCCTGAAGCGGATTATAACCCCGATAGCCCTGAAGTCAGCTCGGTCGTCTCGACGACGACAGGTACAGCGTATGAGCGATTGGTTAAAGGGGAAACGGATATCATCTTTGTAGCCGGACCGTCCGATCAACAGTTGGCAGTAGCTGAGCGACAAGGAGTAGAGTTTCAGATGACACCGATCGGCCGTGAGGCGTTCGTCTTTTTCGTACATGAAGACAACCCGGTCGACTCGCTCGAATTGGAACAAATTCAAAACATCTATGCAGGGGATATTACGAGTTGGGATGAAGTCGGTGGTAAAAAAGATTCGATTCGAGCGTTCCAACGGCCAGAAGACAGCGGGAGCCAAACGGCTTTGCAGCGTTTGATGGGGGACAAAAAGCTTATGGACGCCCCGGTCGAGGATGTCCCGGAAGGAATGGGTGGCATCATCGAACAGACGGCTTCTTATCAAAACCACAAAAATGCTATCGGATTCTCGTTCCGCTTTTATGCAACGGAGATGGTAGATGAACATGCGATTAATTTGTTACGGGTCGATGATGTCGCGCCTACGGTCGAGACGATCGGGGACGGGACGTACCCGATCACATCCGAGTTTTATGCGGTCACGACGACCGACAAATACGAGCAATATAAGCCGTTCATCGAATGGCTGACGTCTGAAGAAGGACAGTCACTTGTTGAAAAGACAGGATACGTGCCACTGGCTACAAATTGATTGGGATTGGGTCTCTAAATACAGAGATCCAATCTTTTTTTATTTTCTTGTTATTTTTTATTGACGCGGTGGTAAATAGGCATTATAGTTATAAACGTTGTCACAGCAAATGATTATTCCAGAAAAACAATTTTTGAAAAAAGTTGTTGACTTTTAATCAGAAAACGTGATAAATTAATTGAGTCGCCAAGCGCGACAGACGAACTTTGAAAACTGAACGATGAGGCAAAAAAGTTTTACAAGTTTTGATTGAAGCGCAAGCTTCGTCATTTTCAAGAGCTATATCAAATTCTTTGGAGAGTTTGATCCTGGCTCAGGACGAACGCTGGCGGCGTGCCTAATACATGCAAGTCG
>NZ_SJUU01000016.1:0-39773 GCF_004337115.1 Exiguobacterium sp. SH3S3 | reverse complement strand
ATCACCCTCTCAAAAGAAAAAACAGGATAAGGGCAAGGAAAAAGAGCGATTGTCCCGACTTGAGTCGGTCCAATCGCCCTTTTTTCTGTTCACGCTCGGATAGAGCGGAGGTTTTTCAGTGCCCTCCTCGCGCGAGGAATGGCGTTTTATTATCCATCGGATTACTTACGGACTTGGATGAGCGACAAGTAACGGTCGATCATGTCGTGGTTGAAGTAGTCGTGGAAGTGGTCTTGCTTCAACGCTTGGATCGACTCATGGAACGTCGCCGGGAGCGACGAGATACCTTGGCTCTCGATCTGTTTCGCCGAGTACTCGAACAAGTCGTCCTCGTTCGGTGCCGACGGCTCGATCTTCTGCTCGATCCCTTCAAGACCGGCGTAGATGAGCGCCGCCAGTGCCAAGTACGGGTTCGCGCTCGGGTCGGGGTTACGGACCTCGACACGCGTCGAACTGCCGCGTGAAGCCGGGATGCGGATCATCGAGCTACGGTTCGACGGGCTCCAACAAATATTGACCGGTGCCTCGAACCCTGGGACGAGGCGCTCGTATGATTCTGGGAGCGGGTTCGTGAAGATGGCCGTCGCCCGGGCATGCTTCAAGATCCCTTCGATGAAGTGGCGGGCCGTGAGCGAGAGCCCGTAGTCAGACTTCGGCTCTTCAAAGGCGTTATCGACCGGGTTGCCATCTTTATCGTTGTTCCAGACCGAGATGTTCAAGTGCATCCCTGATCCGTTGACGTCACGGAGCGGTTTTGGCAAGAACGATACTTTTGCCCCTTTTTCCTGCGCCGCGAGCTGGACGACTTCCTTGAAAAACTGGATGTTGTCCGCCGTGTGCAAGGCGGTGTCGTATTTGATACCGATCTCGTGTTGGGCCGGTGCGACCTCGTGGTGGACCGCTTCGATGTTGAAGCCGACCTCGCTCAAGCGGTTGGCGATATGTTGGCGTACTTCGTAGCCCTTATCTTCTGAGCGTGTCGAGAAGTAACCGGCCTCGTCATAAAACTCGCCGTTTTCGTCAAAGATGAAGAATTCTGGTTCGGCCCCTACGAAGATGGAGTAACCGTCACGGGCAGCGCGCTCTAACGCGTCTTTCAACACGTTGCGCGGGTCGAACTCGTAACGTTCGCCGTCTGGTGTGCAGACGTCACAGAAGAAAGCGAGGATGCTCTCGTCACCGTCTTGTTCGTAGCGTGGTCGATCTAAATCCGGTCTCAAGAATAGGTCTGAGTTTTTGATAGAAGAAAAACCGGCGATTGACGAGCCGTCGAACATCGTCTTCCCTTCAAAAACTTCCGGCAACAACTTTGCAGAAAGAGTCAACAGCTTCAAGTCTCCGATCACGTCAGAGAAATACATGTGGATTTGCGTAATCCCTTTCTCTTGGACCGTTTTTTCAATCTCTTCTTGCTTCTTCCTATTGCCGTCCTTATCAGTTCCGAATAGATTTGCCATGATTCTTAAAAACCTCACTTAATTTATTTGACAGGTCATCACTGTCATGACGTACCATACGTACGCTTCTCCTTAAGTCATAACCTACTTTTTAAAAAGTTAAACCCCTATTCTTTCGATTTTAGCGTCTCGGCATCGATGAGCACGCTGCTCGGGAAGGAAGTGCGCGGCCCCGCTCGCGCGTTTGTTTTACTCGTGGCGGACCGCGTAGACCGTTGATGCTGCTATAAAAATCTGAGTTCGAAGTGGCTCATTCTCGTGACGCTTGGTATGATGGGTAGAGACTGAACAGAGAGGAAGAACGCTGTGAATATATTTATGACCGGTGCGACCGGATTTTTAGGAGGGCGGCTCGCCCGCGAACTGATTGCCCGAGGACACCGACTTTGCGTCTTGGCCCGAACGCCACAGAAAGTGACGGCGATGTTTACGAAGAGTGAACTTCGTTCGATTGACGTGCTCGCCGGTGATTTGACGGCTCCGCTCCTTGGAGCGGACGAGGCGTTTATCCAATCAAACGTTGATCAATTCGATTTGGTGCTCCACATGGCGGCGCTCGTCAAATTCGACGAAGAATTGCGCGAGGAGCTGTTCGATACGAACTTGACGGGGACGAGACAGGCCCTCGCTTTGACGAAGGCGTTGCACTGCCCCCGCTTCTTCCATGTCAGCACGGCCTACACGCTCGGGGCTCGTGAAGCAGGGGATGAGACGCTATATGCGACGGACCAACCGTTCCATAATCCGTATGAGGAGAGCAAGGCCCATGCCGAACGCGAAGTATGGGCGGCCCGACACGACCTCGCCGTCTCCATTTTCCGGCCGGCCATCATCGTCGGCGACTCGAAAACCGGGGAAGCCGACTCGAAGTTCACGATGTACGGTTACATGCGCGCCCTCGAGGTGTTCAAGCGCCGCCTCGAGCGTCGAGGTGCCCCGGCCGAACCGATCCGTCTGCTCGGCTCGGAGACCGGGACGTCTAACCTCGTGCCGGTCGATTACGTGGCCAACGTGTTGCTCGCCGCCATCGAGCACGCCCGCCCGAACATGATTTATAACGTGACGAACGATGCCCCGCCCCGGAACGAGACGATGCTCGAGTATATGAAGCAGGCGCTCGCGTTCCCGCATCTCAAGATCACCGAGACTCAATCCTCAAAGCTCAGCAACGTTGAGCACACGTTCAACGAGATGGTGAAAGTGTTCAATCCTTATTTAAATCGTAATATCGTCTTCAACGATCAAAATACGAAGCAACTTTTGGCCGATGCCGGCTATAAGCCGCTTGATTTGGATGAACGGTCGCTCCGCCGGATCGTCGATGCCTACTACGATACGAAGTGACATCAAAAAAACGGACCTGACAAATTTGTCAGGTCCGTTTTAAAATGGTCACTCAACCTTTGTAGCAAACGAGAACGATTTTACCGTCCTGAATCTCACTTTCAAGTGATTCGACCATCTGCTTCGTCAACCCGAGGCTCTCGAGCTGGTCTAGGCGGTCATCCGAGTTTTTCGTGAATTTTGACACGAGTGATTCCCACATGCCTTTCTCGGTGATGCGGTAAGGCTGCACACCCGCTTCGGCAGCGAGTCGAATCGTCAATTCTTCATCTTTGGCAAATAAGTAAATGCTCTCATTGACGCATCCGCCCGACACCATTCCATTCACTTCATGGTCGACCGAAGTCATATCTGGCACAATTCTCGTTTCTAACATCTTTCATCCTCCTAAACATTCGCTTTCTAAAATCGAATAATATACTATTCCCGAAAAGTGAGTCATAAAACCCGATTGGACGAATCGTTTTATTAACAAGAGGTCAATGTATCGTGTAAGACCAATATTCGATTTCGAAGTGGTCGATGAGCCCTTGGATGCGCTGTCGCTCCCCGGCTTCGGTCTCCACCCCTTCCCGTCCGACTTTTATCCGGAACAGCTCGGGTTGCGAACTGAGCTTCGAGACTTTGTACCCGGCCTGTTGCAACAGGCCCGAAACGATTTCAAGTTTCTCGCGCTCAGGCGATTTGAACGTATGCGACACTTTCATAACATTCTCCCTTCCCCTTTTTCTCTGACGTATTGTATCATATCAACCGGGAAGTACCGCCGTGCTATCAAGTTTTCATTGATGATATAATAAGAACAATGAGACAAGGAGTGATTGAGATGCCGAGACAGGATATGAACACAATCATGCTCGACTATATGAATGAGAAAGAGGACTATGAGGCGTTCGCCGCCAAGCTGAAGTCGCTGCTGAGCGAACTGTTGGACGATGCCGGGATCCAGTTCCACTCGATCGTCGCCCGAGCGAAAGAAGCCGAGAGCCTATATGCGAAACTGTCCCGCAAGCCGTACCAGTACCGGTCGCTGCGTGACGTCCAAGATTTGGCCGGGATCCGGATCGTCACTTATTTTCATGATGACGTCCGCGCCGTCGCCCATATTCTTGAAGAAGAGTTTCGAATCGACCGCGAGCAGTCGATCGACAAGTCGACGTTGCTCGACCCGAACGAGTTCGGATACCTGTCCGTCCATTACGTCGTCGGATTGAGCGATAAACGGCTCGCTCTCGGTGAATATCGCCGTTTTGAGGAGAAAGAGGCCGAGATCCAAGTCCGCTCGATCCTCCAGCACGCCTGGGCCGAGATCGAGCACGATTTAGGTTATAAGAATCCGAACGCGGTCCCACCGGAGATCAAGCGCAGCTTCAGCCGTGTCGCCGGACTGCTCGAGATCGCGGACTCGGAGTTCGTCAATATTCGCAAACAGTTGCGCACGTTCGAACAAGAGACGGTCGAACGGATCGTCGAGTCACCGGAAAAAGTCACGATCACCCGCGATAACTTGAACTACTATATCGCCAACGACGTCACCGTCGAGAAGCTTGATAACGCCATCTTCCAAAGCGACTGGCTGCTCGAGACCGACTTGTCGACCATCGTCGAGCTGACGCGCATGTTCCATTATGCCGAGATCCGAACGTTCCAAGATTTGAGGGATACGCTCGATCGTTACTTCAATCGAGCCGTTCAATGCGCGACGCTACTGCCGTCCTCGTTGCTGCCGCGTCAAGGGATGGGCGTCGTCTATGCTGTCCTCGCCAAACTGCTCGCAGAAGGCGATGATCAACAAATCGAATTCTTCTTCCGTCGGTTTTATCCGGACTTGAAGCATTACGACGAAATCATTCAAGAATTGCGTATCCAAGAAGAGCCATCATAACTTTACAGACTTCATGTTTTTGTTGTAGAATGTTTCTATGTACTGAAATATATGCAAATAATGATTTTTTATAGAAGGGACTTTCGAGGATGACAACACCTGTACACACGGCATCCCGTCGCCAGCTCGTCGCAGACGCTGAGCGTGGGATTCGCATGAACTACCGCGGAGTGAAAAAGAACCTCCGCTCGATGTTTTCGCAATACTTGACGCGTAACGAATTCTTCATCCTCCGATCGCTCTGTCAAAATAGTCCACAAATCGCCTCGGCTTTATCGAACGAGTTTCAATTCTCGGCCTCGATGATCACGGCCCTTGCTGATGAGTTGACGAAAAAAGGCTTGATCTCGCGCGAACGCAGCGAGCGCGACCGTCGTGTCGTCGAACTTCAAGCGACAGAGGAAGGCCGTGTCTTGTTCGAAACGCTCGAACACATGAAAATCGAATACTTGATGGACGTGTTCGACGATTTTTCAGACGAAGAATTGGTCCTTCTCTCGAAGTTGCTCGACCGCATGGACGCCTAAGGCGAACCAGACTTTATAGTGAATACGACTTAAAACAAGCAACAGGTCCCGAATCATCGGGACCTGTTGCTTGTTTTAGATATCAGATTCATTCACCTAGTCGCGCCTGATCGGCTGCCTGTTCACGCGCCCACATCTTTTCATTCCATCTTCGGTGCTCTTCAAAAAATAAGTCTTGCTCATTATGGAGACGCATTTCTCTCATTTTCTTACTCAGTTCCCGTTTCTCTTTCACTGAGTCACGACCTAACACGAACTGCCAAGTCAAATATATGCCGATCGCAAGTAGGAAACTGCCGCTGCCATTCCCAACTCTCTCATAACTGATTAACCAAAAAATAATGGACAGTCCTACATTGGCGATGTGTTTTCTTTTTAGCACGCTCTGTTAAATCCCCCGTCAATTTATTCAATCAATTTTCCGACAGTTTATAATATATCAAAAAACTCGGGATGATTTTCATCCCGAGTTGAAAAATTGTGCTATTGCTTAACAATCGCCGTGACGACGATCCGGTCTCGATACCCATGTTCTGGGTCATAAGGACCCGCACACGTGATGAGTTGAAGACGAACCGATTGTGTCGCCGCGAAAATCGAGGCGAGCGGAACATCTTCGACCCGGTACCGTTCGACTGACACGACCTCATATTCGATCACTTGCTTGTTACGTTGGAGCGTCACCTGCTCTCCAAGTCGTATCTGATCAAGATTAGCGAAAATGGCCGGGCCTTGTAAATCGTCTAAATGTCCGGATAAGACGACGTTGCCTTTCGCTCCTGCTTTCGCCCCGTAACGATACCAGCCGACCTTGTCTGCTTCAGCCGGTGTGTCCATCCGGTCGTATCGGTCTTTACCGACCGGTTGGATGACAGTATCGACTTCAATAGACGGAATCTTCAGTCGTTCTGGAACGAACGTCTCGGTGTGAAAGGACTGACGATCGATTTCAGTAGCGGCCAACACGAGCGGTTCTGCGAATCCGACAGTTGAAAGTTTCGCATCTACGTCCGGGGCATCCGCTACTGGTGCTACCATGAGGAACGAGAACGTTCCGATCAAAAGTAGCTTAAGCGTCTTGTTTCTGACGACGAAAGACGTAGAAGCCAGCTGCTGCTGCGCCAAGTACTGCTGCTGCTAGCAACCAGTTCATTGAAGCTGTCTGAGCGAGACCGCCTTGACCTGTCTCAGGAGCTTCGGCCATTTCTCCACCATCAGCTGCGAGGAGTACTTCGAAAGCCGGTTCCCCTTCAAGAAGGCCGATTGCGAATGCCGTATAGTTTTTACCGCCTTCGAGGGCGACGCCGTCAAGCGCTTTTACGACGTCAGTCGCGCCAGCTGGGCGAACTTCAAGATCGTACGTTCCAGCATCGAGTGTACCGTAGTCACTGACTGCTTTGAACTCGAGGTTTGAGAAGAGTGGGTCTCCACCTTTTGGAGCTACATCGACTGCAGGTGCGTCAGGTGCGAAGTGAGCGACGCGGACTTTCGATTTGCCATCTTCAAAGTTGGCGTCATCTTCCATCGCTGCGATCTCGATGTTTGCAAGTTGACCGATCGCTGCCGCTGTGTAGAATTTACCAGCTTCGATTGAAAGATCGGCTGCGACGACGACTGTCTCAGTGTCGCCTGCTGGTTTGATTTCGACGTTGTAGTCACCAGCCGGTAGTGTCAAGTAATCCGTAAGCGCTTTGAACTCCGCGCCTTCGACTGCGACTTCACCGTTGACATAGACGTCCACCGCAGGGGCGTCAGGCGAAGCGTGGAGCACACGGACCATCGCGTTCTCGTGTCCATCTGCACTGACTGGCAGGATGAACGCGAACGCTAGAGCGAGTGTACCAAGTAAAGACATCAATTTCTTCATGTGAAATTTCCTCCTTTTTTTCCTTGGGTTGACCGATTGACTGCATACGACAAGTTTGATGCGATGCTGCATAGTGTGCTACATCTGATTGCTATGTAGCTGGTGACATCTTAAACTTAAGACAACAGGACAATGGCGTAAAGATGACGGTGTGCTTCGAATATGCCAGTCGGCACATTTGGTTGTTGCCGTTTTCTTTACATAGTCCTCCTTCCCGTTTCCATAAATTTAAAAACCCCGTAACGACATGTTACGGGGTTAAATGTGCTCGGGCCCATCCGATATCGTTGACGAAGACCGCATCGACACCGAGCCGTTCGAACCGTTTCAGCTGTTCGATTGTCTTGACCGTGTACGGACGGACCTTGACACCGTTCTGTTGAATGAGATTGATCTCGTCATCGGTCATCGCTCGAATACTTGGATGCACGCCTATCGCCCCGAACTTGTTCAAGTACCCGGCCAAGTCGAACAGCGGTTGGGCGATGATCGCGGCAGACTCGTACTCGGGTGCTAACTGCTTCAACCGGTAGAGCGTCTCATGATTGAAGGAAGAGAACAGGACGTGGTCGGCCGGGAACTGATGGGCTCGTAGCGTCTCGACGAGCCGGTCTTCGATCCCCTCGTACCGGTCGATGTCGGTCTTCACTTCAAGGTTAAGACAGACGTTCGTTCCTTTTACCAATGCTATTATGTCGTCTAGCGACGGGATGCGCTCCTCGAGGTCGAATAAGACACCGGCGTTGTATCGTCCGAGCTCGGACAACGTCATCTCGGCAATACGACCCACCCCGTCTGTCGTCCGGTCGATCGTCTCATCGTGAATCAAGACGAGGCGACCGTCTTTCGTCAAATGGACGTCCGTTTCAATCCCGTCGGCATGGGCGGCGAGCGCTGCGCGAAACGCCGCCATCGTGTTCTCCGGGAACTGCTTCATCACCCCGCGGTGCGCGAATAGCTTCATCGGAAGACTCCTTACTCGGTGACGTATTTTTTCGTCAAATAGCGGACGAGCGGACGGACCGAGATATCGTCCCCGGTCACTTGCTTAATCAGCTCGTTCGGGGTGAGCGACTTGCCGTGACGATGGACGTTCGTCTCGAGCCACTGTTTGATTGGACCGAACTCGCCTTCATGCACTAACGTCTCAAAGTCGGACCGTTCTGATTTGAGCGTCTCGGTCAACTGCGCCGCATAGATCAATCCGAGCGCATAGCTCGGGAAGTAGCCGAACGAACCGCCGGCCCAATGGACGTCTTGCAATACGCCTTTCGCATCATTCGGCACCTCGACGCCTAAGTACTCTTGATATTTCTCGTTCCAAGCGCTCGGCAGCTCGGCGACGGTCAAATCACCTTGGATGAGTGCCTTCTCAAGCTCGTAGCGGATGATGATATGGAGGCTATACGTCAGTTCATCCGCCTCGATCCGGATGAGCGATGGTTTCGCCTCGTTCACGCCCGCGTAGAACGTATCGAAGTCGATATCTTGAAACGCCGGATGCCGTTCTTGTAGCCGTGGATAGACGCTGCGTAAAAATGCTTCGCTACGCCCGACGAAGTTTTCAAAGAAGAGCGACTGTGACTCGTGGATACCCATCGATGCGCCTCCCCCGAGTCCGACCTCATCGAGCGCCTCGTCGATCTGTTGCTCGTACGTCGCGTGGCCCGCCTCGTGCATCGTCCCGAACAAGGCGTTGCGGAAGTCCGACTCATCATACTTCGTCGTGATCCGCACGTCGCGGCGGTTGATCGTGATCTCGAACGGATGCACGGTCGCGTCGAGGCGACCACGGGACAAGTCATAATCGACGACCCGCATCCAATCGTGACAGATCTGTTCTTGCACCGCCGCCTCCATCGACCAGTCGAGTTCATGCTTGCTCGACTTCAACTGACGGATCAACGGGACGAGCTCGTCCCGTAGCGTCTGGAACAATTCGTCGAGTTGTTCGACGGTCATACCCGGTTCGTAATCATAGAGCAACGCATCGTACGGGTGCGTCTCATATCCGAAATATTCCGCGAACTTACGCTGGAACGCGACGATTTTTTCTAAATACGGGGCGAATGTGCCCCAATCGTTCTTGTCTTTCGCCTTTTCCCATGCCGTCTCGGCTTCAGAGACAAGTGTCACGTAGGCCTGATACTCCACCGGAGGGATCTTGGCGTTCCGTTCATATTGCGTCTTCGCCACGTCGACCGAGCGGACCTCGGTCGGTGTCAACTCTTCGGTCGCCGTCATCTCGGCGAGCAGTTCCGCGAACGAATCGCTCGTCTGACGTTTGAACGCCTCTGTCGACAAGTAACCGATCGTCTCGGCACGAAGCGGGGCCGACTGTTCCGGCATCTGTGTCCGCATGTCCCAATATAGTAGCGAGATCGCCTCATCGAACGCACGTAACTGTTTGAAATGTTCACGCCATTGCTTTGTAATTTCCATCTGATTCCCACCCCTATGACAGTTGTTTCCTTACCTCTCTACTTTAATCGATGTGACGAAAAATGCCTATTCTTTCGACACATCCACTTTTCGCTCATAGTGGAGCGGCTTCGTCGCCGGACCTTCAAGGACGTTTCCTTGCGTGTCAAAGCGCGATCCATGACATGGACAGTCCCAAGACCGCTCCGCGTTGTTCCAATTGACGCCGCAACCCATGTGCGTGCAACGGGTCGATACGAGATGACAGTTGTTGTCGAGATCCCGATAAGCGCCGACTTTCTTGCCATCGACGTGAACGACCC
Organism: Exiguobacterium sp. SH3S3; assembly: GCF_004337115.1. Lineage (NCBI taxonomy): Bacteria > Bacillati > Bacillota > Bacilli > Caryophanales > Exiguobacterium > Exiguobacterium sp. SH3S3. Next base: position 29,949 of record NZ_SJUU01000016.1, on the reverse strand, counting down.
CACCTTCGTCGAGTTGGAGGTCGTCGAGCGATCCCGGCTTCTCGAGCGTTCCTTTGACGAATTGGGCAGCTGTGTCCAAATTCGTCTTCAAGAACTGACCGACATCCGCCGGTTTGAACTTCGAACGGAGCGGATCCAACAGTTCGGTAAACCGGTTCTCGTGACCGGTCAGTAGGTCGGCGAGCAACAGTCCGGATGCGATCCCGTTCGTCATACCCCATTTGGCGAATCCGGTAGCAACGAAGATGTCCGGTTCACGACTGAACATTTGACCGACGTAAGGAAGATGGTCCAACGTGATCAAGTCTTGGGACGACCAACGGAAACTTGATTTTTTAGCGCGGAACGCATCATTCGCGAACTGCTCCAACCGGTCGTAGCGCGTGCGCGTCTCTGTCACGTGACCGCTCAGATGCCCCTCCCCTCCGACGAGGACGTACGAGCGATCGCCGTCATCGAACGTCCGGAATGAGCGACTCGGCGAATCGACGCTCAAATACATGCCGTCCGGCACGGGACCGTTCGTCTCGCAAGCGACGATGTAGGACCGTTCGACCTCAAATTTCGAGAAGTATAGTCCACGGATGTCGTTGAACGGATAATGCGTCGCGACCACGACTTGATCGGCTTGGACACGTCGCTCGGTCGATGTCGTGACGATCGGACGCGGGCTTTGGCTGATCTCCGTCGCCCGTGTTTTCTCATAAAGCTTCCCTCCCGCTTCGACAAAGCGACGCGCCAGTTCGTTCAAATATTTCACCGGATGAATCTGGGCTTGGTCGCGGATGACGGCTGCTTGTTGTACCGGAAATGGAAAGACTGCGTTGACCTCGTTCGTCGCATCCCCACCATTCAACCCGATTTTTTGATACGCCTCGATCTCGGAGGCGAGCTGACTCGAGCTGTCGATCGTATAGAGATATGAATCTTTCAGTTCGTAATCGATGTCGAATCCGGTTTCGACTTGACGTCTCAAATAGTCGAGTGCCTCATCGTTGAACTCATAGTAAAGACGTGCCGTCTCTTCATTGAACGTCTGCATCAATTTCGAATAGATGGCGCCATGTTGGACGGAACATTTGGCCGTCGTGTGCCCGGTCGTGCCGCGGCCGACTTCCATCGCTTCGAGCAGGACGACCTGCTTGCCCCGGTTCTGAAGCTCATAGGCGGTGACGAGTCCGGCGATCCCCGCCCCGATGACGACGATGTCACAAGAAACGGAACTCTCGAGTCGTGGATACTGTAGGGTGCGATCGTGTTGTCGCCACAATGAATTCGTGAATGGATAGCGATGCATGATGATACCTCCTTTAGGAATGAACGTGTCTGCTTATGTGTATACCCATTCCCTTCTGTTTCATCACTCGATAAATATTGACCTGTTTCTCGATTTTAAAGACGATTTCATTGCCCGACATCCATTATGGTAGAAAAGTAAACTATGAAGGAGCGATTGCAAAGTGAAACGTACCCGTAGACATCGTAGACAGACCTATATAATGAGACGCTTGACCGTCGGATTGATGCTTGTCGGAATGATCGCGATCATTCCGGCACTCATCGGCTTCAAGCAAGAAACACCGGTGACATCTGATCCGAAGGCGCCGGTGGCCGAACCGGTCAAACAAGGACCGTCTTTCCCGGATATCCCGATCCAAGAATGGGTAGAAGATTCCACTTTGACCGCCGACCCGGAACAGGTTCTTGTCGGGGCGATGACGTTCGTTGATTTGACGGACGGTGTCGTCTTGTTGGACAAACACGGGGAGGAGCGTGTATACCCGGCCAGTACGACCAAGCTGATGACGGCATTGCTCGCCTATGAGAAAGCGGTGGTCTCCGGCGAACTGGACCGCCCCGTCGTCGAAGTGCACGCGACGACGCTCGACATCCCCTGGGACAGTCACATCGTCCATCTCGCCGTCGGCGACCGCCTGACCGTCCGGCAAGCGCTCTACGCGACACTGCTCGAATCAGGCAACGATGCCGCCAATAGCTTGGCGGAGTACGTGAGCGGCTCGACGGCGGAATTCGTTGAACTGATGAATGAACGGGCCCGCGTCCTAGGCTTGACTGGCACGAACTTCAAAAATGCCCACGGCTATTCGGACCCGGACCACTATACGACGGCACGCGACATGGCTAAAATCACTTATGCGTTCGGGACGTATCCCGAACTCATCGAAATCGCTGGAACGTATGAGTACGAGGCGAAGTTCGAAGACAAAGATGGACTGATGAAGCGACGATGGTGGTATCACCTCGGGTCGGCGATCAACAACCGCAGCATCCACTACTCGGACCTCGTCAAGGCGACGAAGACCGGCTATACCGACGAATCGGGCTACACGATGGTGTTCTTGATGGAGCATCAAGGCAAGCAGTACGCGCTCGTGACGATGCAGGCGCGTTCCGGACAGACGTTCCCGACGATGCGGCTCGTCGAACAACTCGCATTCGGACGTCAGGCTGAATGAACGTTACATATGACGAAGACCTGAACTGATCGGTTCAGGTCTTTTTTTGTGGCGTGTTCGTCTTCAAAACAGCCGCTTATATTACAGGGAGATTACAGAGGCATTGCCTCAATATTTCTAATCGTCAGAATATTTAAACTTTTTGAATGAAAAATACCTTGCTTATCCGTTGGTATAATAGGCTTTAGAGCCGTTTTTATGAAAAGATGACAGTTTGCAATCACTCTGAAGGTTCGTTAAGGTTAGTGACAAGTTCGGATTATCAGTTTGGGTTCGTCATCTTTATGGGAGGATTCCCACATTTCAAACCAAAACTGTTGAACAACATTGAAAGCGTACAGGAGGTAATCAAATGTTATGGCAAGAATGGGTATCCATCGCGCTTTACCTCGTGATGATGCTAACTATCGGTTACGTCGCTTATAAGCGAACGACCGACTCATCAGATTATATGTTAGGCGGCCGCAAAATGGGGCCGGGTGTTACCGCCATGTCAGCCGGAGCTTCGGATATGAGTGGTTGGATGTTAATGGGTCTTCCGGGGGCAATGTATGCCACAGGATTATCAGCGATTTGGTTAGCCGTTGGATTGGTCATCGGAGCTTACTTGAACTACTTGTTAGTCGCTCCCCGTCTACGTGTCTTCACGGAGATGGCAAATGACTCGATCACGATTCCTGACTTTTTAGAGAATCGGTTCCGAGATCACTCGAACTGGCTACGGATCCTATCAGCGTCCGTTATCATCATCTTTTTCACGTTCTATACGTCAGCTGGACTTGTGTCTGGCGGGAAGTTGTTCGAAAGCTCGTTCGGGATCAACTATCAGACCGGTGTCATCGCCACGATCAGCGTCGTCATTCTTTACACGCTCTTCGGTGGGTTCACTGCTGTTAGTTGGACAGACTTCGCCCAAGGCGTCATCATGTTCATCGCACTCGTACTCGTACCGTTCGTCGCTTTGACAGACGTCGGTGGCATGACGAACGCCGTCAACACGGCGACAGCGATCAACACCGACCTGTTCGACTTGTTTAAAGGGACGACAACGCTAGGGATCATCGGTCTCCTCGCTTGGGGACTCGGTTACTTTGGCCAACCGCACATTATCGTTCGTTTTATGGCGATCAGAGATGTGAAATCATTGAAGGCGGCACGCCGGATCGGTATGGGCTGGATGACCGTCTCGATCATCGGTGCGGTCATGACCGGCCTCGTCGGTATCGCCTACTTCCGTGGTCAAGGCAATCCGCTAGCAGACCCGGAGACGGTGTTCATCCGTTTCTCTGACGTCTTGTTCCACCCGTTCATCACCGGATTCTTGCTCGCAGCGATCCTCGCAGCCGTCATGTCGACTGTATCGTCGCAATTGCTCGTTACGTCGTCGGCGTTGACTGAAGACTTCTATCGTAAGTTCTTCAACAAAGATGCAAGCGATAAAACAATGGTACTCGCCGGTCGAATCGGCGTATTGACGGTTGGTGTCGTGGCGACACTCATTTCGCTCAGCCCATCGAACACGATCTTGACGCTCGTTGGTTATGCTTGGGCCGGATTCGGCTCGGCCTTCGGTCCAACGATCCTCTTGTCGCTCTATTGGACGAAGATGACGCGCCAAGGCGCACTCGCCGGTATCCTCGTCGGTGCCATCACGGTCATCCTTTGGATCGTCACGGGACTCTCGAGCGTCATCTATGAGATGGTGCCAGGCTTCTTCTTGAGTATGCTTGCCATCGTTCTCGTCAGCACGTTCACGAGCCAACGCGAACAAAAACGGATCAGCCGTGAGTTCAGTGAAATGGAAACAGAACTTGCTGCCGCTAGAAAAGATTAAGTCACATAAAAACGCTCGACCCAATTCACGGGTCGAGCGTTTTTTGTCGGTTGTACTTCTTTAGTACATCGTCCCCGCCATCACCCAAAGTTGGAGGAAGAACGTGGCGAGCACGAGTGCGAGCATGGCATTTCTCATCCATCGATTTCGGTTCCAATAATACGCCATTAAGACGAACGGATGAAGCGCGGTCAATTCGTAGGGATTGAACCAAAACCAAGTGAGGATCAAGACGAGCAGGAAGTAGAGCACCGATTTCTGTTTCGTGGCACGGTACTCGCGCCACATGTCGTAAGCCCCTTTAAAAAAAGCGACGAACGTGACAACCCAAAACACAATAACAATTATATTATTCAATCACCTTACCACCTTCATGAGACGTTTTCGAAATAGAAGCCACCCCAGTAAATATGTCGATACGTGAACTCCTTGCCGCTCTCGGCCGTGATCACGATCTCATCTTCGGTCAAGACGAGCACGTGAACGGGGACCTCCCCTTCCCGTAGCATCGGGCTGAACAGCTGGAACTGCTTGTTCAACCACTTTCGTTCCGTGAAGTCACGATAGTGGTGCAGTGCCAACGACGGGTGGACCAAGAACACTCCGACGATCAAAGCGATGGCACCAGGAGAAGCGGAGAGCTCGATCAGTAAAAACAGGACGAGCACGAGCGACAAGACCGCATAGCCGAATTCTAACAGCTCCATCAAGGAAGCCCGGCTGGCGACCACGTATTGGATGACACGAAACGTGACGTACAGCAGGAGGCTGACCATCAAGTATTGCGAAAATGGAGCGGTACTCATTGAGATATCCAAATAAAAGAGTACCGGTAATAACATGACCCACTTCCATAATTGTAAGGCGAGGTAAAACAATGTTTGATCGATGAAACGACGATTGTGTACGAGCCGTTGCATATCCATGTTTCCCACCTCCGATTAAAAGATGTGTCTTAACGGTATCATTCCCTCAATCGTTGAATGATAACAAGCATTTGCAGGTCAATCGGAAATTTCTTTTTGTTCAATGAGCGTGGCGTTCAATAGCCCTCCGAGGAGGATGATGGAAGCCGCCAAATAAAACCAAACCAACAAGATAATAAACGCACCGAGCTGACCGTAAAACTGTTCGTAGTTGGCATATTGAGAATAGTAGCTGAAGACGTTGGAAACTGTCAATATGCCGATAGTAGCGAGTGATGCTCCGGCCCAACTGTCACGGAACGTCCCGCGATGACTCGGCAGCCATTTGTAGACGAGCAGGAAGACACCAAACATGACGAGCGTCCCGACGACCCAGCGGAAGTAAAACCATATTTGCGCATATCCCGCAACGATGTCGTCGACAAAGATGATCCGCGTCGACAGTTCGCGCAACGCGGTCTCGACGACAGGGATGACCAATGAGAACGGCAAAACGAACATGAGCGCCAGTGTGACGGCGATGTCCTGGAGAGCCCCTCTTAAGAACGACTTGTTCCGGATGAGGCGATACGCATCATTCAATGATCGGACGAGCGACTGGACAGCCATTGATGAAATCCACAGTGCCGGCAAAATGCTGAGCGACGCCAGACGCAGCCTCGAGTCATCAAATATCGCCTCGATGTTCCCTTCTAGCAGTCGGTAGCTCGCTTCCGGCATGACGAGGGACAGCGCCGAGATGACGTCCCCGCTCGTGAACGGGAGCCATCCAACAATGCCGAGGACGAACAGTAAGAACGGAAACGTCGACAAGATGAAATAATAAGCCAACATCGCGGCTTGATCGAAAAAACGTTCGGCAAAAAAGCGCTTGAATAAAACTTTAAACGTCTGTACCATGCTGTTTACTCTTTTCGTAATTTATTTAATATAAATGCGGTATGTGAAATAATAATATTGTTGCTTGAAAGGCAAGAATACGACAGTCGTTGCCTATTCTTGCCTCGTCCTTAACTGATGTGTTCTCGTTTCGATTCCCACGCCTCGAGATGTTCCTTGCCCGGCAGATCGACGTCATCGCGCGAGAACACCGGATCCCGTCCGGACCGTTTTTGGGCGACGTAATCGTCGAGCAACAGCTTAGCGACTTTGCTGAGACGGAAGATGGCGTACATGTTGACGAGCGCCATCAATCCCATGAAGATGTCGGCGATCGACCAGACGAGTCCGGCCGAGCGGACCGAGCCGAACATGATCATCCCTAGCACGGCGATACGATAGATGACAACATACACTTTCCGTTCCGAGATGAACTCGATGTTCGTCTCTCCGTAGTAATAGTTCGCTAAAATCGAGCTGAAGGCGAACAGCAGGATGGCGATCGTCATGAGCGTCGTCGCGACCGGTCCGATCTCCGTCAACAGTGCCTCTTGCGCGAGCTCGATACCTTGGAAGTCTTCAGAACCGGGAACTCCGGAGATCAAGACGATCATCGCGGTCGCCGTACAGATGAACAGCGTATCGACGAAGACACTGAGCGATTGGATCAACCCTTGCTTCACCGGGTGGCTGACCTCGGCGGTCGCGGCGGCGTTCGGCGCCGACCCCATCCCCGCTTCGTTCGAGAACAAGCCGCGCCGTATACCTTGAAGCACCATCGCTCCGACGGCCCCGCCGAACAATTCTTGGAAGCCTAGCACACCTTCTGAGAAGATGGCCGAGAACACGGCCGGAACGACGTCGAGATTCGTCAGCACGACCCAGAGCGCGAGCAAGATATACCCACCCGCCATGATCGGGACGATGATCCCGGACAGCGTCGAGATCGACCGGATCCCGCCGAAGATGACGATCCCCGTCGCAACGGCCAAGATAACACCAACCCAGACCGTATCGATGGCGAAGACGTTATTGACAGAAAGCGCGATCGTGTTCGCTTGCACGGAGTTAAAGGCAAAGCCAAACGCGAACGTGATGAGGATCGCAAAGACGATCCCGAGCCAACGTTGACCGAGCGCCCGCTCGATGTAATAGGCCGGTCCGCCGCGCCACGCCTTGCCGTCATGCACTTTGTACACTTGGGCGAGCGTGCTCTCGACGAAAGCCGAGGCCGAACCGATCAAGGCGATGAGCCACATCCAAAACACGGCCCCAGGCCCACCGAGCGCGATCGCGGTCGAGACACCGGCGATATTTCCAGTGCCGACCCGTGCCGCTGTCCCGATGGCGAACGCCTGGAACGAGGATACTTGCCCTTTCTCATGTTTGAGCCCTTTGATGAACAATAACTTGAACATTTCCGGCAACATTCTAAACTGCACGAATCCCATCCGGATCGTGAAGTAGATTCCACCGGCAATCAATACAAAAATAAGCACATACGTCCATAACAGGTCGTTCGCTTGCATGACCAATTCACGGACATCCACTGCGCATCCCCTCCTTTTAGGGAGTTCTTACCCTGTCTAGCCCCGCCAGAAACGATTTCGTCACCGTGTTGCCGCGTCTAGTATTTGTTCACAAAGGGCATGGGTCGTCAAGCTGTCCTCGGCGCGAACACAACCGTTCGGCTTCCCGTTCAACAGTTTGAGAAACGCGTCGATCATCGTCGTAAAGCCGCGCCGCGTCAAATTCGACTCCCACGGGCTCAAGGCGCGCTCGAGCATGCCGTCGGGCGTAAAGTCGTAGACGCGCTCGACGTCTCGAGAGACGCGTTTTAGACCCGGTGACATCACTTCCATCACTTCTTCGGTGCAGCCGTTGTCCCGGTTCATGATGCCGACCGCCTCGACGCCGCCGGCCGTGAAATTGATCTGGAGCTGCTTGAGCGTATCCCCTTCATAACGCGTCCGAACAGACAAATCCTCGACCGGATTGAGACCGGTCAAGTAACGGAGCGTGTCGACGACGTGGACGAAGTCCTCGATGATGAACTCACGCAGCGTCGCCGGCTGATATGTACGATTCTTTTGGATCAAGACGAGGTTCGGGTTCTCGACTTCTTTGTGCGCCGCCGTCGCCGTCGCAAAACGACGGTTGAAGCCGGTGACGAGTTCGACCTCGTGCTCGTCTGCGAGCCGGACGAGACGTTCGGTCTCCTCGAGCGTGAACGTGACCGGTTTATCAATGAAGACGTGGACGCCTTGCCGAAGGGCGTACTCGGCTTGTCCGGCATGCGCTGACGTCGTCGAATGGATCAACACCGCATTCATCTCACCGAGCGGGACGTCCTCAAGCGTTCGGAAGTGACCGCTGAATCGATATTGACGGACGAGTTGTTCCGCTTTCTCCTTATCTCGCGAGACAAGATAAACATCTACCCCATCTAGCCCGGCATAGACCGGTAAATACGCTTTCTTGGCAACATCACCTAAACCAACAACGACTAATTTCATTTCAACATCACTCCTCTTTCGATTGACTGCATAAAACCCCAAAGCGTCGGCCCGGGGTCGATGGTTCATTTAATGGACCGCTAAAATTTCAAAACTTGTGATCGGCTTACGAATGGCGTCCGATACGATTTGATAAAGATCAGCGAGTTGCTCGTTATCGTTCAAGTCCGGCGTTCGATCAAGCTCGACTTCACACGTTCGTGTCGTCTGCTCCTTGTCTTGAAACGCATATTCAATCGTGTATAGTTGCATGAGACGTCTCCTCTCCACTATGTATACGTATGTATAACCTGTAACCGAACGATTGAAACGCTTCAAGTACACCTAGTCAAATCGTTCATGTTATATATATTCAGAAATCCTACAATTTCCAATCTTAAGCCTTGTATAATCATTCAAAGATTCCTAGAATGAACAAGTATGTACCAAGTGATTAAAGGAGTTTTTAAATGAAAGCACGATTTACTTATTTAGCCTTACCGCTGGCGATGTTTCTACTGGCCGGATGTAGCACCGAAGAAGAGACGTCTCCTATCGATGATACGATTGAAGTGACCGATTCGCAAGAAGAATCGTCCGATATGGCTGAGTCTCAAGCAGAATTCGTTGAAGTGACCGATTCACAAGAAGAACCTGCTGTCGAGACGGAAGCGGAGGAACAACAACCGACTAGCGATCGCTTCTCCGGCTATGAACGTGTCGAAGTCGACGGTGGTGATTTGTCTGGGCATCGCGAGGCGAATGTTGTCGTCGACGTCGGTTTCGGGGACCGTGAATATTGGGCGTTCACGAACGATCACGGGCAACTCGTGAAAGTGACAGCTGACGAGATCATCCTACAAGATGATGAGAGCGAGGACGTCACCTCGTCAGGACGCTACTACTGGGACGAGGCGAAAGTCCCCGGCGTTGAACATCATTCGTTAGATGAAGGACATGTCATCGCCGATTCGCTTGGGGGCGTCTCTAACGCCTTCAATATCACCCCGCAAGACAGCACGCTCAATCGGCACGGGGACCAGGCTTATATGGAAAGTGTGATCCGTAGTGCGGGCGGAGCGACCGATTTCGAGGCCATCATCACGTATCCGGATACCGAGACGCAAATCCCGTCGAGCTATCAATACACATACACGTTGAATGGCAATGTCATCGTCGACAAGTTCGACAATGTGAACCCGGACGAGGTGAACGAAGGGCTCGGATTGACCGAAAGTGAACCAGAACCGGAGGCTACTCCCGCTCCTGCTGCAGAGCCGGTTGGCGACGTATCAAGCGTCGATGCGAACGGGAACGGGCAAGTGACGATCCAGGAAGCGAAAGACGCCGGCTTCAGCATGCCGATCACGAGCGACCACTGGCTCTACCCGCATATGCGGGATAATGACGGGGATGGAATGGTCGGCGAATAACACGTAACCTCCCCGCGTGAGTCAACTATTTTTACCGCCGATTCAACAGTATACGTGACGACGCTCTTTCTAGTTAAAGGAAGAGCGTTTCTTTTTGTTGAATATGATATGCAGTCGAATGTTTCACGTTTCTCTTGAATGATGGTGAATCGGGATGGAACACAAATTTTCAAATTTTTAACCCCGCCTTATTAGGAGTTATTGCTGTCAGTACGGCATACATATAGTTTAGGAGGTTCAAATATGAAACGCTTGGTGGGTTTGCTGATCATTACGCAAACAATTTTGTTTGGCATGTTAATCTTTCAATTGAATGAATTAGCTGATTCTGTCTTACAGGCTGCATCTTACGTAGCAACACAAGAAGGATCGCTTGCATGGGGTGGAAACATCTCGCCTTGGTTTTTGTTTTTACTTCTCGGACTGACATTGCTAGGCGCCTATTTAACGTTTTCTAAAGAATAAGAAGCGTTTTTGTCGTCCGAACAGAAAAAGACCATAGACATGTGTCTACGGTCTGAAGTCGCTCTAAAAGCTATTTTTGTATCTACGTGCACTGACGACTTACTTACCTTCTGAAGTCGGCTCGACAGCACGTCTCGGCGGACGCTTGCCGAAGAACTGGTAGTACTGCGTCTCGATGTTGCCGTTATACAGCTTACGGCGCTTCGTCGCCGGGCGGCCGTAGGCTTTCTCGAAGTCTTCGTAACTCGTCAACATATAGACGCTATAACCCGGATACTTGGCATATTGCTGCCCGATCCGCTCATACAGTTCGATGATTTCGTCTTCCGTCTGCAACCGCTCACCGTAAGGCGGGTTGCCGATGATGATCCCGTAATCCTCGGTCGGCTTGAGCGCCGCCGCATCGGTGTGGACGAACGTGATCGCGTCACGGACGTCGGCGAGGTCGGCGTTGTCTTTGGCGAGTTTGACCATGCGCGGGTCGAGGTCGATGCCGTAAATCTTGAGCGGCTTGTCCCACTCGGCTTTTTCGTTCGCTTCATTGATTGCCTCGTACCAAGCTTTCTTCGGTACACATGGCCAATCTTGCGAACAAAATTCACGGTTTAATCCCGGTGCGATATTGCGACCGATGAGTGCGGCCTCGATCGCGAGCGTACCAGAGCCTGTGAACACGTCATAGAACGGCATGTCCGGCTTCCAGTTCGTCAGTTTGATCATCGCTGCGGCCATCGTCTCTTTGAGCGGTGCCTGCGAATGCAACTCGCGGTAGCCGCGACGATGGAGCGCGTCACCCGACGTGTCGATCGTGATCGTCGCCACGTCTTTCAAGAGCGCGACTTCAATTGGATAGATCGCACCCGTCTTCGGAAGCCATTCATCCGGTTTGTTGTAGCCGCGTTGCATCGCATCGACGATCGCTTTCTCGGTGATCTTTTGGCAGTCGCGGATTGAGAACAGTTGCGACTTGACCGAACGTCCGTCGACGGTGAAACGGGCGTCCCACGGCATCAGCTCCGTCCAAGGCAAGTCGACGACACCGTCGAATAGTTCCGTGAACGTCGTCGCCTTGAACTCGGCGACGACGAGTTTGACACGGTCGGCTGTTCTGAGCCAAATGTTCAAACGGGGAATATCCTCCATCTCGGCGTCGATGTAGACGCGTCCATTCTCGATTTCACACGTGTAACCGAGGTCACGTACTTCTTTAGCGACGAGCGCCTCGATGCCCATCGCTGCAGTTGCGATCAGTTTTCGTTTTGCCATATGATCCCTACTTTCCTAATTCGTAATTGTTAAGCGTAAAATGGTCAAGTAAAAAGGAGCTCAAGTAAGATTGCTTGAACTCCTTGTCAATGTAAGTTGAGACTATGCTGCCCTGTAAGCCATGTTCTGTACTCCGGTGCTCGTAGCGGTTTCCCTGGCACGATGGAGTGACAATCATCTATCTGCGCCGCTTGGCGCCTTCCGTCCCGTTCGATTCCAGTCAGGAAGTTCCCCTACCATAGTTTGGGTTTCTCGCTCGTGGGGTTTACCTCGTTCCACTCTGAACGTTTCCGAACAGACTCCGTCACTGTGGCACTTTCAAGAAGCTTGCACCGTATCCGAGGACTTAGGTGCTTCTTCTGCCGTCAACTTGCGTTGCCTACACTTATCTTTTCGTGTAGCACGATCACTACAGCCATCACAGGCTGTGCGAGCATGGACTTTCCTCAAGACTTGCGTCCCGCGATTGTCCAGACTTCATAGTCACTTAATCATTGTAGCGGATATTGCCAAATATGACAACTAAGAAGCCGAACTTGATTTTCATTGGCGTCAGCGCTAAAATAAGGCGTGTTCCATTGAACAAGGAGGGATTTTGATGCGTCAAGATGCAAAGAAAGGTTGGATCCAACGACTGACCTATGTGATCGAGATCGATGACATTAAAGCGCTCCACCCGAACAACGGCGTATTCGCCTTCTACCGTAAAAATCGACTCGTCCGAGGATTTGAGCCGTTTGACATTAAAGGACCGAATGAATTGTCTAAACGCGCTTATCACTTCGATCACCATAACTTGGCCCATTTACAGGAACGTTTTCCTGAATCGATTCCTTTATTCGACGCGTCGAAACAGACGCGACGCGTTTGGAGCGACGCCGTTCGCGTCGGTCTATGTGAAATCATCATCGACGGGAAGCTAAGTTTTGAACACATCGACGACAACGGCAACGTCTTAGAAGCGAATATCCGCTGGAGCGGTGAAGCTATCACAATCGATTAACAAATTAAAAACGCCCGCATCTCTCGACTCGTCTGTCGGAGATGCGGGCATTTTTTTATATCGCTTCAGTCGTGTCCGTCGTTTCTTCGACGACAGGTAATGCCGGGGCATACTTCGTCGAGACGACTTTTTCGGAGATGTCGGTCGGTTTCAAGAGGACGGTAAGGCCTTCGGCGGTACTTTTACGAACCGGAAACGTTCCCGGTACATGCAGTGCCTCATAGACGACTTGGTTGTCTTTATCGAGCACGGTGACGGTCCCTTTGCGCGTCGTCGTCAGTTCGAACGTCTTCGCATCGGCCACTTTGATCGCCACGGACGGTTTGACCGGGTTCAAGTACGTGAACGAACGACTGGCTGAACGTTTAAATTTCCCGTCCGTCACGACCGCGGTTAGACGGTACTGCCCGCTCGGGAGCCAGTCCCCACCGGCGTACATGGTAAAAGCCGGATTGTTTGCGGTCAACGTCTTCACTTTGCGCGTTCCCTGATAGAGGTAATAAAACGTCTTCAAGTTCGGTTTGTTCGAAAGAGCCAACTTCGCCTCCGTCACATAACGGTTCCGCAGCGTCGCTGGTGACGTGATCGTGACCGGACGCGGCGTCGCGTCAAGCAACCGCTTCGTGTTCAGTTCGGTGTACGTCTTCCCGCTGACGCGAGGCATTTTTTGAAGCAGTCCCTCGATCTCAGCCGGTGTCAAAAACGGATTGACCGACTTGACGAGCGCGAGCCCAGACGAGACCATCGGCGCCGCCATCGATGTCCCATCCATGTAGATAAAACTGTTCTTGACGCCGAGCGATAAAATGTTCACGCCCGGTGCGACGATTTTCACTTGGCTATCCATGTTGCTGAACGAGGCGACACGGCGATTCGCATCGACCGCTCCGACGGCGATGACTTCTTTCATATTGGCGGGAAAAGAAGTCTTCGCGCCGTCATTGCCAGACGAGGCGACGATGACGACCCCTTTCGCTCGGGCCCGGCGGATCGAGTCGGCGAGCACTTTATCGTAATCCGGTCCCCCGAGTGACAAATTGATGATGTTCGCACCTTTGGCAACGGCCGTGTCGACGGCTTTGGCGACCGTCCACGAATCCGTGAACTCTGAGTTCTTCCCGTAGAAGACGTTATAGAAATGATAGCGGACGTTCGGTGCGAGACCGGCCATCCCAAATTTATTGTGCAGTCCCGACATGATTCCGGCCGTATGCGTGCCGTGATAGTCGACACTGTATGGCCCTTTAATCGAATTGACGACTCGTGGTACGTTATAGAGCTCTTTATGGCTCCGGTCTGCAGATGAATCGATCAAGGCGACGACAATGTCTGACGCCCCACGGGTCGTGTTCCACGCTAAATCGGTACCGGTCTGCTTGATGTAATATTGGTTCCCGACCCGTGGCTCTGTCACAACATACCCATGCTTCTCTAACAACACCGGCTTAGACGCACCGGCAGTCGAAGGCACGAGTAACGTCAAAGCCGTCAGTAGAAGAATTTTTTTCATCGCCTTACGCTCCATTCCAAACTTCCTAAGATTTAAACATTATCTCAAATTTCACGACGGATTTCCCTTTTTTCTTAAAAAAAAGGTTGTGACATTTTTCTGACGGTTTACCAGTAGTCCGGCTCATCAGGATGTTCCATCTCAAAATCGATAATTTTACCGATCGTCAAGTACGTATAATACCGGGCCAACTCCGTCCGGTAAGGGTCCGGTGTAAAACCATCTAAATCTTCACCGAGCGGCGAACCGTCAATCGTTTCAAACTGTTGACAGAAGAATGACTCCGTCTCTTTATTCCAGACGATATTGTCACCGATATAGCCACTTCCAAAGCGGATATAGTCGATGATCGAAGGGACGATCACTTCAGCCGGGAGCCGTTCACTCATCCGTCCGACCAATTCATAGCGATCCCGGTCCACATAATCGGCTTGTTCAAGCGACGTACATTTCAACACTTCTTTATTGATTTCGATCAATACGACATAATCCCCAGACTCAATCGACAGCTTCATCTCTTCACCTCATCTCAATCTCCACTGATCCGTCTATGTTAACAACTATTCGGAATAAAATGCCGAAATCCTGTATACCTGTACAAATTTTCCAACGGCTCGATTCGCACAACATGATGAAATCTGTTTTTGTTATACTAAAGATATGAATCAAGAGAGGAAGTGCACTATGGCCAAACGCCCTTTGACCCCTCGTGAAAGCGAATTGATCGCGACCGCCCTGTTTGTCGTCGGGAGCGTCCCTTACGCCGGACATATCGACCGGCTCGAATCGCTGACACTTCGCGACATCGCAGACGACTACTTGTCCGGAAAACGTCCTGCCGCGGACGCCGTCGAGGCGCTCGACCAGTACATTTTCGTACGCCGCCATCGCTTTAAAAATGTTACCCCTCATAACTTATGGACGCTCGACGACCGGACCGAGCAGGAAGCGCTCCGTTACATCGTCAGACGTCCGGAATTGAAGAAAGGTGAGACGTTAAACAAGCAAAACTCACCGTTCACGATCGGACAAGATGTCGAATTCAAAGTCGACAAACAACTCGATCGCGGGCAATTCCGCATCTATATCGGGAAATTGAACGGGTACACGATCAAAGCCCAGTCGAAAGAAAAAGACAAGCTTAAATCCGTCAAAGGCTGGATCACCCATCTCGACCGCAAAGACCGGCTCGTTTTCGTCAATATTTCCGAGTTCGGGCGCGAACCGATTGACGCCGACATGTTGGTCCAGTTCGAGGCGATGAGCGCGGGACTGCTCGGCTGGTTCGATACGGCCACCCTGCCGACCGAAGACGAAGCGAAGACGGCCAAACAAATGATCGCCACGCTACAACGACGCGACCAGCCGTATTGGTTCACACTGACCCAAGCATTGAACCATCCTAGACCTGAACATGTGAAACGCTGGAATACGGTCGTCAACCTGCTCGTCAAAGCAAGCGCCGGTGACGCGGCCGCCGTCGAGACACTCGAAGTGAAAGAAGACAAATACTTTAAAGACGCCTTTTTACGGGCGCTGCGATCACTTCACACCGAATTGACGAAAGCGACGTGACCGTGTCTTGACAGGTGGCCTCGGGTAATCCGAAGCCACCTGTTTTCACCGTGGTCGCCATATGGAAAGGAAGAGGGATATGCACGTATTGATCGTAGAAGACGACCCGGCCATCTTGCGCCTCATTGAAGGGACGCTGCGGCAGGCCGGACATCACGTGTCGGTCGCCATGGACGGACACGCGGCTGAGCAATTGTTTTTATCGAACCCGGCCGACGCCGCCGTCATCGACATCATGTTGCCCGGGATGGACGGGCGACAGTTGTGTCATCGCTTGAAGGAGCTCGTGGACATCCCCGTCATTTTGCTGACGGCGCTCGGGGAATGGGAAGACAAACGGAGCGGGTTCGAGCATGGCGCCGATGACTACATGACAAAACCGTTCATTCCGGAAGAACTATTATTCCGGCTTCAAGCCGTGGCGAAACGGTATGAAAAAGTCGCCGCCTCATTGATCAAGGCCGGGCCGCTCACGTTAAATCTCCGGGAACATCGCCTCACCTTTAATCAAGAGACGATTCACCTGCCAAAACGCGAATTTGAGCTGTTGTATCAGCTCGCGGCCTTTCCGGGACGCGTGTTCAGTCGCGACGAGCTGATCGAGAACGTGTGGGGGTTAGAGTTTGACGGTGACGACCGGACGATCGACGTCCACATCAAACGGCTCCGTAGCCGCCTACCTGATGAGACGGTCATGATCCGAACCGTCCGGGGCATCGGCTACACGCTCGAGGTGAAGCCATGAGATCGCTCTATTCGCGAATCGTCGTGACCGTGTTCATGATTTTACTCTTGTCGGGTGCCATCGCCCTGCTCGTCAGTAACGTCGCCTATTACACATGGTGGCAGCCATCGTATAGCGCGAAGACTGAACAGATGGCAAGTTCCGCGCGCGGCTACTTTGACAATCATACCGATCAGGACGAGACCGCATTTTATTCGTTGCTCGCTCAAAGCGGCTACCAACTGTTCGTCGTCAAACCTGACGATCGCATCATGCGTTACGGTGGCACGTTCCGGGACGAGACGATCGATGACGAAACGATCGATGCGGTCCGCTCGGGCATCGCCTATGAAGGGATGCGCGATTACCCGTTCCATTTGTTTTTGCTCGGTCTGTTCGATAACGAGGTCATCAATACGTACGGCTTCAACGTCGCAGGGGCTGACGGGGATGATGCCGTCTTCCTACGTCCGGACTTAGGTGCCCAAATTCGTGAGCTTCATCTGTTCGTCGGACTATTTTTCGCCGTTCTGACCGCTTCGGCTTTCATCTTGATCGCCTTGGCGACCACGCTGCTCGTCCGGCCGCTTAAAATCCTCACGGCTGCGACGAGCTCTGTCGTCTCCGGAGAGCGCCCGAGCTCGCTCCCGCTCAATCGTCATGATGAGATCGGTACGCTCGCACGTCGTTTCGCCCACATGGTCGATTCACTCGAAAAGTCAGAAGGTGAACGTCGACGATTCGTCTCGAACGTATCGCACGAATTCCAATCACCGCTCACTTCACTCACAGGCTATGCGAATATTCTGGCCGATCAGTCCACAGGCGAGGCGAAAGAATATGCGACGATCATCCGGAATGAGACGGAACGTCTGTCAGGGTTGACCAAACAGCTGTTGATGCTCGCCCGTCTAGATGAGGCCAACGTGTCTCTCCAGACCGAGGTCGCGATTAGCCGCTCCATCGAAGACGTGATTCGCATGCACGCGTTCGAACTCGATCAAAAAGGAGTCGCCGTCACGACGGATCTCGATGCGTCGCTCGTCGTCACGGGCGACCCCGTCTTGTTGTCGCAAGTTTGGTCCAACTTGTTGTCCAATGCGATTCATGCCTCACATGAGGGCGGGATGATCACGATCCGGGCCTACGAGGAGACACGTCCGACCGTCTCGATCCAAGACGAAGGTGTCGGCATGGACGATGCGACAAAGGCTCGCTTGTTCGAACGCTTCTATAAAGCCGATCTGTCCCGGACGAGTCGCGGCACCGGACTCGGGCTCGCGATCGCGAATGACATCGTCCGCTTGCACGGCGGGGAGCTCCTCGTCACTTCAGAGCTCGGGCGTGGCAGCGTCTTTATCGTTCGCTTCTAGGTTTGTTCATATTCCGTTCATGTTCGTCAGCTATGCTTCCTTCATCGACATGAAGGAGGTTTTTTTATGGAGTTAGGACTGAAAGAAATGTGGCGTCAAAAACGGAGGTTCTCGCTCATTTTTGTGATCACGCTGCTCATCGTCTTGTTGACGACGCTGATCACCGGACTCGCCGATGGGCTCGCTTACGATAACGGTGCGACCGTACGTGAACTTGATACAGACACGTTTCACTTGTCCGCTGACGCGGAAGGTCAATTGACGCGATCGTTCATCGAACAAGCGCCAACGGACGGTTTGACACCCCTTGCCGTCAAACCGCTCACGTTCGTGAACGAGACGAAAGTCGATGCGACCGTTTTCGCCTTGCCGGCCGATTCGTCGGTTGGACCGTCACTCGACCTCGCCGTCGGGGAAGTGCTCGTCGACCCGAGTTTTCTTGAGACATTTGTCGTTGGAGATACGGTCGAAGATTTCACGAGTGGGTATCGCTTCACCATCGCCGGCGTGACGGATGGACGGTTCAGCCACGCCCCGGTCGTCTGGACGACGATGGAGACATGGGCCGCCTATCAACAGGCGGCCGGTGGTCCGACTTACGTGTCTGCTTTACTTGGAGAAGGCGACACGTCCCTCTCCGCGTACACGAAACAAGAAATCATCGAGTCCGTTCCTGGCTATTCGGCCGAACAAGGCACGTTCGATATGATGCGCGGTTTTCTATTAGTAATCGGCGCATTCATCTTGACAGCATTCTTCTATATGGTGACGCTACAAAAGTTGCCAGAGCTCGGGATTTTAAAAGCAATCGGCATTCGGACACGTTCGATCGGCACAGCGCTAGTCAGCCAAGTGTTCGTCACCGTCGTCTTTGCGAGCGGCGTCGCGTCATTGATCACATGGCTGTCGACACGTATCGTCCCAGAAGCGATTCCATTTCAATTTGAGCTTGCGAACGTGATGCTCTTTAGCGCACTCTTCGTCCTCATCTCGCTCCTTGGGACGATCTTGCCACTACAAACACTACGCCGGCTCGACGCAGCTGACGCCTTAGGAGGTCGAATGACATGAAACTGACTGGCATTCATCACGCATATGAACAACCGATTTTGTCTGGGATCGACTTGACCGTCTCTCCTGGTGAGTGCATCGGGATCGTCGGACCGAGCGGTAGCGGGAAGAGTACGCTCCTGCAAATTCTCGGGTTATTGAAACAGCCGGATGCCGGGGCACTCTATCTCGATACGGTCGATGTATTTACACTCGACGAAGAAGCGAGACGGAAGTTACGCCTCAATGAGATCGGGTTCGTCTTTCAAGACGCCCACCTCGTCCCGTATTTGACGGTCATTGAACAACTTGCACTCATTCAGGCGGAAAGTGACACAGACGGCGACGCGAAACAGCTGTTGACAGATTTCGGACTCGGCCATCGATTGAACGAGTTGCCGAATCGTCTCTCCGGCGGCGAACGGCAACGGGTCGCTGTGGCCCGCGCGCTCATCAATGACCCGTTGCTCCTGTTGGCTGATGAACCGACAGCAAGTCTCGATTATACGAACGGCCGCCTCGTTATGGAGCGTCTCGCCGCAGCGGCGCATGAACGGAACAAACGAGTGATCGTCATCACCCACGATGAGCGCATGCTTGATGTGTGCGACCGGGTGCTCCGTCTACGAGACGGTCAGCTCGAAACGCTGTAACATGCTCGCACACTAACGGCTTAATCGGGGGCGCTAGCATGGGGAATCCCCGCTTCTGATCGGGGAGATTGAAAAACTTTAACTGATTATGAGAAGAGGAGCGCCGACCCGGAAGGGATGACGCTCCTCTTCTTTCAGTATCTATGACCGCGTGTTGAAGTGTTCATCAACCCACCCGATGCTTTTCCGGATGACGGATGAGGTCGAGATGATAGGACAACCAGGCGCTGAACGTGATGTGAACGGATAACGTACGCATCACATCGATGTCAATCTGTTGAATCTTCAGGAGCCTCTCTTCGATATGGTGTGAGACGAGGAAGACGTCGGATAACGCCAGGAGCGCCCGCATCGCCTCATCTGGTTTGACGCCTGCGGTTACCGCGAGCGTATGTAGCGACAGATGAATGCTGCGAGTTGTCCCGGTCAAGTAACATTCGATCAACGCATCGAGCACAGGCGACAAATGTGTGGTCTCGTGCGTCCCCCGGTGATAGATGCTGATCCCCTCTTCGGTCACGTAATCCGTCCGCCCCATTAAACAAGCTTGAATCATCCGATACATCGCTTCACGCGTCACGTCCATCCGCCTCCTTCGTTTCTGCCGTTTCAGCATAATGTCAAACGACTCACGGGGCAAATATCCTTGTTCACACTTCCATAGACAATTCGGTCACATATGCTCGGACATTAGTAACTCGAACGTGAACGAAACGATTCGTTTCGGGTACAATAATGGAGAAGGGAGCGGTTTTATATGCAGAAAAAATGGAAGTACGGTCTCGCGACTTTGTTCACAGGCTATTACGCCGTCAGTTATTACGCGTTCAAGCGGATGACTCGCGGAAAACGTAAGACGCCCGAGATGCTCTTAGCACCCTATACGAAAGAAGATCAATCCTTTTATCACGACGTGCCGTTCGAGCACGTCTCCCTCCGTTCCCGTGACGGCTACCGTCTGTATGGCCGGGTCTATCGGAACAATAATCATAAAAAGTGGGTTGTTTTTGTCCACGGTTATACGGCCTCCCACAGCTTTATGGCACCGCACTTGGCGATGTTCCACCGGCTCGGCTATAACTTGCTTGCGGTCGACTTGCGCTCACACGGAGAGTCGGAAGGGGTGTACGCCTCGTACGGATACCACGAGAAACATGACATCGTCGACTGGGTCGAGTGGTTACGTGACCATGAGACGGTCGATCAAGTCGGGCTCCACGGCGTATCGATGGGTGCCGCGACGATTCTTCAGGCCGGCCCGCTCACTGATGTGGATTTTTTGATCGCCGAGTGCCCGTTCGATGACATGAGGCAACTCATGCGCTACCAATTGAACGTGCTGCATCGCTTACCGGGTGACTTGTTGTTGCCCGGTATCGATTACTTCTTGTGGAGTCGGGCCCGGTTCACGATGCGGCAAGTCCGACCGAAAGCAGCGCTCGCATCAATCACTGCACCGGTGCTGTTCATCCATGGCACGAAAGACGACTTTGTCCCGACCTGGATGTCCGTCGAGATGAACGCACTCAACCGTCAGAACGCGCTCGCACTCATTCACGGCGCCGAGCATACGAATTGCATCTTAAAAGACCAACCTGCCTACGAGAACGCTGTCAGTCAGTTTTTGCGTCGGTGACGTGAATCGGCCCGGCGATCAAGTCGAGCAACGTATGGATGAGGATCAACGGCCACAACATTCCCATCGCCAAATATAAATAGCCGAACAGGAAACCGACAAGGCCCGTCGTGACAACCCCTTTCGGACCCTGGTACGCATGGGCCAGACCGAACAGCCCGCCCCCGATGATGGCGAGCGTCGCATCCGGGACGTCCGTGTATAAAGAAATCGTATACAAGAGGACGCCGCGGAATATGAACTCTTCGGTCGCCCCGGCCGTGAACGATACTGCGCCCCACGCCCTCGCTTCGTCGGTCGTGCGCGGAAGGAGCAACCGTTCAATCTCAAGCCCGTAAAACGGCCGAAGCTTTGTCCGTAACGCGGCCGACGTCTTGACGAGCAAATAGAACGCGATGAGACCTGAGATGACTATGGTCGAAAAGAAGAAATACTGCCAGGCGCGCCCGTCCCCATCCGGCGGCGCGAACCCGAGACCGACCGCTTCCGGCGGGACTTGGAACAAGAAGACGAGCGCTAGTAAGAGCAGGCTCAGCCCCCATGCCGACTTGATCGTCTCTTCATAGACACGGGTTCTCCCGAGCGCCTCGATCATCGGCTTCACGAGCCGGGCGTTGAATAGTTGTACGATCAATAAATACGCAAGAATAATCGTAAAGACGACCTGTTCAAGCATCTATATCCTCTCCTGTCCTTCCTGTTAGCTATATGCTACACTATTCGGGTATTGTCTAGAAAGCTAGGAGGCGGAATCTTGAAACGAATGATGCTGCGACTGACCGGCGTAATGCTTGTGATCGTGCTGTGCCTCGGCGCAATCGGCTGGTTTGGTCAACATGATAAAGTGAACAACGCCCTCTACCGGGCCTATTACGGTGACCACGGTATCCCGGCGGTCCACCAAGACGTCTACAAGGAAGCCGCGGCCACCTATGACGTCGATTGGCGGCTACTCGCCGCCGTCCACCGTGTCGAGACGATCTTCTCGCACAGTTCATCGATGCGCTCTTCGGTCGGCGCGATCGGACCGTTCCAATTTATGCCGCGGACGTGGCTCGGTTGGCAGTACGATACGGATGACCAAAAAGGTGATGTCCCGGAAGACGAAGTCGATTTGACCGACTTGACGCTGATTGAGCAGTACGGCGGCTTAGGCCGAGACGGGGATGATGACGGCAAGGCCGACCCTCATAGTTTGGTCGACTCGGCCCATGCCGCCGCTTACTATTTGAGCGAGCACGGCGGGCAGACGACTGATTCGGTCGACTCGATTCAAAACGCCATCTTTGAATACAACCGGAGTGACCAGTACGTGTCAGACGTCATGTCCTTTTATGAGCAGTACCAGGACGAGCTGTCGTTACTGCCTGGTGACGCGACGACGACAACGCAGCAGGTCGCCCGGTATACGATCCGGTATCTCGATTGGTTCGCAGGCTGGGCATGACCCGGCACTATTTGGTTAAAGTGAGGAAACAACATGAACACGCATATCGAGGAAGTGACGATTCGAGTCAAATCGATATTTAACGAAGACAAGACAAAGCGTTACATGCGAACGTATGAATTCACCGATGTCGTCGATGGGGTAATTTGTGCCGTCATCATCTATTCTCCACGGATGAGCGATGCGTTCTTATCAGGTACGACATCTCAACGTGCCTACATGCTCATGCGGAACCATTTGGACAAACCGATCCGCGAGATGCGCGTCATCAGTCTCGTCCCGACGCTCGCCATCAATGACAACCTACCCTACGTCGAGTCCCAACTCGACGAAGTGAATTTTCATTACGTGGAAGAGACGCTCGACGAGGTCGAGACGAGCGGCGGCATGATCATCGTCGGTTGGGGCTCACCCGGACGCCTCATGCACCATTCCACACTGTACAAGACGTTATTCGCCGAGCATGAGGCGAGCATGTATTGTATCGGTACGACGTCAAAAGGCGAACCGCAACAAATTCGCATGGCCAACGAAAATACGATACTCGAAGCGTTCAATAACGAATCGATCAAACCGAAATTTAAGATCTTGAAAGAGACAAAACAGGACGACTCGAAATGAGTCGTCCTGTTTTGTCTCTTATTCGTATGTCCGTACCGCGTCATATCCCGGCAAGTTGTCCGAGAGCGTCGACCAATCTGACGCCATCTCCTCATCCGACAGCAGACAACGGTCGAGTTCACGCTCGACAGGCTCACGGTCCATCCGCTGACCGATTAACACGAGCTCGGTCTGTCGATCCCCATACGGCTCGATGTAATCCGTCTCGAGCTCTGGTTCGGCGGCAAACATCTGCTGTCGCTCTACTTCCGGGAGTGTCGCCAACCAGCGGCCGGCGTGTTCGAGCGTCGACGCGTACCCCGCTTGTGAGAACAAGCAGGCGATGTCGCTCCGAGAAGCGATCCATAAAAACCCTTTGGCCCGGACGATTTCTTCCGGGAACTGTTCGATCCACGCGAGCAACCGCTCGGGATGGAACGGACGGCGGCGGCGATAGACGAATGAACTGATGCCGTATTCTTCGGTTTCAGGGGTATGGTCGTCTGTCTCGAGCTCTTGGATCCATCCGGCGGCGTGCATCGCCTGGTCAAAGTCGAACAGGTTCACGTTTAAAATGTCAGACAAACTCACGTTGCCGTATGTGCTTGTCAGTAACCTCGCTGCTGGGTTTAGCGCACGAAGCAGACCCGCAATCTCATTCAGTTCGGCTTCCGTGACCCGGTCCGCCTTGTTGAGGACGATGATGTCCGCAAATTCGACTTGGTCGACGAGTAGATCGACGACTTCCCGGACGTCATCCGTGCCGACCGCCTGTTTACGTTCATGCAGCGATTCGCCCGAATTGAAATCTTTTAAAAATCGATATGCGTCGACGACCGTCACCATCGCGTCAACATACACCCGGCTCGTCAAGTCGATACCCAAGGCTTCATCCGCATATGTAAACGTCTGCGCGACCGGGATCGGTTCTGAGATGCCTGACGACTCGATGATGATGCCGTCGAGCTGTCGGTCAGTCGCGATCTCGCTGACCGCCTCGAGTAAATCTTCTCGCAACGTGCAGCAGATGCAACCGTTAGACAGCTCCACCAACTTCTCGTCCGTCCGCGAAAAGCCCGCCCCTTCAATCAATCGCTCATCGATGTTCAGTTCACTCATATCGTTCACGATGACGGCATATTTTTTACCGTCCCGATTGTTCAACATATGATTGAGCAACGTCGTCTTGCCACTTCCCAAATATCCGGACAAGACTGTGATCGGAATTCGTTTCATGATGTATACCACCTTTAAATCGTAATCATTACTTTTTAGATAATGAACGGGATCACGTCCGTTGTCAACAAAAATACACGCTCAAAAGGAGCGTGTTTTCTTGTTGACTAACATGATTGTTATCGCTCGTCCTTCCGGCGCCCATGCTTTCCGCAGGCAATCCCGGAGCCGCATCGCGACTCGCGTCGCTGCTGGGTCTCCGTTGGATTGCTTTCCTGCAGGAGTCGGGGCGCCATCGAACGAGCAACGCAAACGGTCGCCATCTAGCGGCCATTTGTCTTTTTCTGAGGCCTCGACGGCCGAAGAAAAAGCTCTGGATATGTTCTTCGTACCGGTTATTCTTCTAACGCTTTTCGTTCTGCCTCAGAGCGAGGATACGTGTTCGCTTGCCAATCGGCCCGGTAAATCGAATCAAGTTGCGTCAATCCGACCTCGTCATCATCCTTATCGGCATCCACACTCGGCGTCTCGTCCCACTTTGGTTCAAGATACGTATGGTCTTCTTTCCGGGCCCGGTCGTCCAATATCTTTTGAATCCCGACCCGAGCCACCGCCGCTAGTGCCAATCCGATTCCCGCTCGCACGAGCAATCGCTTCACCATAGCCTTCCCTCCTTAACGACCAAACCGATAAAGTGGCATCCCTTTCACGTCCGTATCGATCTTGAAGACCGAACCCGCATCCGGATGAGCGGCGAGCGCCTCGTCGTCCATGCCTTCCCGTGCCGTTGTGATTGCCAATTGTTTTAAGTCATCCCCGATAAAACTACACGACGTGACGTTCGGCGCCGGGACGATGACTTCAAGCACTTTTTGTCCCGTCTCCGGATTCCACCGCGTGACGCGCCCGCCTGCAAAGTGGGCAATCCATAAAAAGCCGTCTTCATCCGACGTCATGCCGTCCGGGAACCCGTCCTCATTCTTGAAATCAATGACGACCTCACCTTCCCCGAGCGTGCCCGTTTTCAAATCGAACGGGAACTTGCGAACCGTCTCGGTCGGCGTATCGATATGGTAAAACGACGTATGGTCAGGTGACCACGTCAACCCGTTCGATAACGTCAATCCGCTCAACATGACCTCGGTCGTGCCGTCGCGGTTCAAGCGGAACAACGTCGCCTGCTCAGACTCGTCTTTTAAGTGGAGCGTCCCGGCGAAGACACGACCGTACGGGTCGGCTTTCCCATCGTTGAAGCGAAGGACACCTTCCGGGTCATCAAGTTCGACGAGTTTATCGAGTTGTTTCGACGTTTCATCCCACTCATAGATACCATCCTTCAATCCGACGATCACGCCGTCGGTCACTTTAGGGACGACAAACCCGACCTGCTGTCCCATATCAAACGAAGATAATTCATCTTCTTTCTCATCGTACCACCAGAGCGCGTGCCCTTCGATATCGACCCAGTAGAACCGCTTCAGTTCAGCGTCCCAGCAAGGCCCTTCCCCGAGCGTGTTTCTGACTCGAATCCATAACGTAGCGTTTACTGTCTCCATTGAATTGCCTCCACTCTCTGCTTTGATATCAAAAGACTATTCCCTGAGGGGGGAAGGACTATTCATCATTCACAAAAATGTTTAAAGATATTTCTCGTCTGACGCATTATACGCCCGGGCACGATAAAAGCGCTCCGAATCGATTTCGATTCGGAGCGCTCGTTTATTTGGCGCCTTCGACGTTCATTTGTTTACTGCGTAATTGACCGCATGCCGCATCGATATCGGTCCCGTGCTCGAGACGCACGCCCGTATTGATGCCCCGTTTTTTCAAGACGTCGTAAAACGCCATGATGTCCTCGGTCGTACTCCGTTCGTACTGGATGTGCTCGTTGACCGGGTTGTATGGGATCAAGTTGACGTAAGACTTGTCTTTGATGTCATTGATCAACGCCGCGAGTTCTTCGGCATGTTCTGGCAAGTCGTTCACTTTCGAGAGCAAGATGTACTCGAACGTGATCCGTTTATTCGTCTTCTCGACGTAGTAGCGGATCGCCGGCATCAGTTTATCGAGCGGGAACGCCCGGTTGATCTTCATGATTCTCGTCCGCAGCGCATCGTTCGGCGCGTGCAGAGAGAGGGCCAAGTTGATGCGCAGGTCAAGGTCCGCGAACTTGTAGATCTTGTCGGCGAGTCCACTCGTCGAGACGTTGATTTTACGAGGAGCGATCGCGAGACCGCGCTCGTCTTTGACGACACGGAGGAAGTCGACCAAGTTATCAAAGTTATCGAACGGCTCCCCGATTCCCATGACGACGATGTGGCTGACGCGGTCACCTTCACCGACCTCGTCTAAATAGTGTTGGACGGTCATGATCTGTTCGACGACCTCGCCGGCCGTCAAGTCGCGTGTTTTTTTCAAGAGGCCGCTCGCACAGAAACTACAGCCGATGTTGCACCCGACTTGTGTCGTCACACAGACGGAACGCCCATACTTATGGCGCATGAGCACCGTTTCGATATAATGCCCGTCGTGCAGTTTAAGTAAGAATTTGACCGTGCCGTCACCCGCTTCTTGTTTGACGAACAGTTCTTGTGTCGTCAGCGCATAGTTCGCCTCGAGCTGTTCGCGCACTTCGGGACGAACCGCGATCTCGTCGAGCCGTCTGACACGGTCGATGTAAAGCGAGTCCCATATTTGTCTGGCGTGGTAGGCACTGTATCCCCAAGATACGCAAGCGTCCGACAGCTGATCAAATGTCAGCCCATATATAGATGATTTCATTGTAATCTGTCCTTTCTTCAATCCGCATACGTACCATTGTAGCGGACGTGAGCGACAGGTGCAACGTTCTTACATAGGCGGGATCGGACGCGTCACGTGGCGTTCGAACGCGTAGGCGATGCGGATGAGGTCTCGTTCCGCATAGCTCGTACCCGTGAATGACAGCCCGAAAGGTGCCCCGCTCTGTTTGAGCTTGTATGGGATCGTGACCGTCGGGTGCCCTGCCTTCGCCGCCATATCGTAATTCAAGTCGTGTGGCAACGCCAGGGCGTGAAGCGTTTGTTCCATCAATAAACGATCGAGGCCGTCCGTTTTCGCGTGCCGGACGTCGGCTAAGCGTCGCTCGAGGTAGCTCGACTCGGTCAAACGCCCTGATAACTGATTCGCTTTCTCGAACGTAACTTGTCCGTGCGGGATCGTTTCCGGGTGACGCTTGTTCCAGTCCATCACGTCCTTGAGCGTTTCATATGGGAGCGCTGTCGTCGCCAAATACGCCTCAATCCCGAGCTTGAACTCATGGTAGAGGACGTCGCCTTGGTCAAGTCCGTCGTTTGACGGCAGGTCGACTTCGACGAGCTCGACCCCGCTCGCTTTGAGTAACGCCAGCGCTTCTTGATAGAGCGTCTGTTCTTCATCCGACAGTTCCGTCTTCACGAAACCGACGCGCATGCCGACGGCTTGACGTTCGTCGAGACACGTCCGGTACGGTGGACCGGCCGGCAGATGTGTCGTCGCCGGGTCCGAGCCGTCTTCCCCGCACATCGCTTCTAGTGCGAGCACCGCGTCGCGGAGCGTCCGCGCCATCGGACCTGCCGTATCTTGCGACCGCGAAATCGGGATGATCCCACTCCGGCTGATGAGCCCGACCGTCGGTTTGATGCCGACGATGCCGTTATGGACGCTCGGATGGATGATCGACCCGCTCGTCTCGCTGCCGACGGCGAGCAGTGTCAAGTTCGCCGCAACGGCAGCCGCCGAGCCAGAGCTCGAACCGCCGACGTCGAGATTGTCACCATACGGATTGAGCGTCTGGCCACCGACCCCGCTCCATCCGTTCGGCATGTCCTCCGTCAAAAAATTGGCCCATTCCGATAAGTTGGCTTTGCCGAGAATGACCGCCCCATGCTCACGGAGGCGGCGGACGAGTTCAGCGTCACGACCCGCAAAGTGATGCTCGAGCGCCACGGCGCCGGCAGTCGTCCTCATGAGTCCCGCCGTCTCGATGTTGTCCTTGAGTAAAACGGGAATACCGAGGAGTGGCAGCCGGTCTCCGCGTCGGTAGGCACGGTCGGCCGCCTCCGCCTCGAACAACGCGTCCGGGTTCACTTGGATGACCGCTTTCAGTTTATCGTTCAAGCTAGCAATCCGTGTCAAATAGTAGGCCGTCACGTCCCGGGCCGTGAACGTCCCTTCTTTATAGCCGCACTGTGCGGTCTCGATGTCTAGTTCAAATAAGTCTTGCATCCAATTCCCTCCTTATAGGCAATGTTATTCGGTATTCGCTGAATGCATCGAATCCCCTTCTTTTTATCGCCATTGGATGTGCAACTTGATACACTAGAAGAAACGTTATTGGAGGTAGCCATGTCCCGCTCTTACATCCTTGTTTTACTGTCCGTGTTCGCCCTGTTCTTTCTACAATTGTTCGGGGATGATTTGCCGTGGGCATTCCCTGCGTCCATCGCCCTCATTATCTTGATTGTTGGTGCCACGCTATTTCAACTTCGGCGCACACCAAATCGTTGACGTTTAAACGAGACAGATGATATGATGCTGTCACCAACTACATATCGATATCTTGAGTGAACGAGAGACCTGGCTCTATGACTTCACAGCAACCTGCTTCGGCAAGGTGCTACTTCCAGCAAGACATTTTTGTCTTGGACGATATGACAAAACGCTCATGTCGATGACATGGGCGCTTTTTTTGGAATGAACACAAGGGGGATTTTTTTTGGAAAAAGCTACATTCGCAGGCGGCTGTTTTTGGTGCATGGTGACACCGTTTGAGGAACAGCCAGGAATCGAAGGAATCGTATCCGGTTATACAGGCGGACACGTTGACAATCCGACGTATAAAGACGTCAAGACAGGCACGAGCGGTCACTACGAGGTCGTCGAGATCACGTTCGATCCGTCTCAGTTCGCGTATGAGCGCTTGCTCGAACTGTATTGGATTCAGACTGACCCGACCGACGACGGCGGCCAGTTCCAAGACCGCGGGCAACAATATGCGCCCGCCATCTTCTATCATACGGAAGAACAACGCGTGAAAGCAGAACAGAGCCGCGACGAACTCGCCGCGAGCGGACGATTCAAACAACCGATCGTCACGAAAATCTTAGCGGCTGACGTCTTTTACCCGGCCGAAGACTATCATCAGGACTACCACAAGAAGAACCCGAAACATTATAAGGAAGATCGGGCTATTTCAGGACGTGATGAATTTATTGATGTGGCGTGGGCGGAAACGGTTTAACCAGTATAACTGAAAATGAAAAGACGCGACCATCGTGATATGAACTGAACCCTGAATGATAGACACTTGATAAAAAGTGCTCATTCAGGGTTTTTTGTGTGCGGTCGAATCGATATAATGAACCTATTCATTCAGACGGGGGAACGCATCCATGAGTAAAATCATCT
>NZ_SJUU01000015.1:0-43617 GCF_004337115.1 Exiguobacterium sp. SH3S3 | reverse complement strand
ACCCTCTCAAAAGAAAAAACAGGATAAGGGCAAGGAAAAAGAGCGATTGTCCCGACTTGAGTCGGTCCAATCGCCCTTTTTTCTGTTCACGCTCGGATAGAGCGGAGGTTTTTCAGTGCCCTCCGTTTAAGTGGGAGGGGATTTTTTTGTTCCTCAATTTTGAACTGGACGATTGAACCCGCTTCTGTCATTAAAACGTAGGTCGAAAGAATCAGGTTTTTCGCGTTCAAATAGTGGAACGAAAGAACGGGTTGTCCGATAATATAGGTGGGAACTATCAAAAAGGAGATAAATGGATGAAAGTTTACGTTGCGCGTCAACCGATCTTTGACCAGAAACTACGTGTCTGCGGCTACGAACTGTTGTATCGCCGCAGCGAGAAAAATATGTTCGAACACGTCGACGATGCGCTTGCGACCGCCGACGTGATCCATAACGCCTACCTCGTCTTTAATTTTCGGGAATTGACCGAAGGGACGCGGGCGTTCATCAACTTTCCACAGAACTTGATCGAAGGAGAAGTGCCTTCATTATTGCCGCGGCAATCACTCGTCATCGAAGTGCTTGAACACGTCGAACCGACCGAGAAAGTACTTGCCGCCCTGCGATCACTTCGTCGGAAAGGTTATACAATCGCATTAGATGATTTTGTCTTCGAAGAGAAATACCGCCCGTTGATCGGGCTTGCGGATATTATTAAAATCGATTATCAGGCGACACCGGTCGATCAACAGAAACGCTTGATCGATGCGCTCGGGCACCGGATTGAATTTCTTGCGGAAAAGATAGAGACGAAGCTTGAATATGATATTGCCAAAGATCTTGGCTATAAAATGTTCCAAGGTTATTTCTTCAGTCGCCCGACAGTCATTCACGGGGCGGAAGTCCATCCGCTCCGTAATACGCTCGTCGAGGTGCTGAAGGAGCTCGATAAACCAGAACCGAACTTCCGCCGCATCGCCGGGCAAATCGAACGAAGTGTCGATCTGTCCTACAAGATGCTCCGGTCGGTGAATACGGTCTATCAAAAGGGCCGCACGACGATTCAATCGATCGAACAAGCCGTTGCTCGCATCGGACTTAATGAGATGCGGCGTTGGTCGTATTTGATGTTGCTTCGGGAGATGCAGACGTCTGAATCGAAAGAGTTGATCAAGCAAAGCGTCATCCGTGGGAAGATGATGGAGTTGATTGCCGATGAGACAATTCCGGGAGTAGCTCCGTTTGATGCGTTCATCACCGGTATTTTCTCGTCACTCGACGTCATTTTGGACGAGACGATGCATTCATTGATCGCCGAGCTCCCCGTCGAACCGGTTGTCAAAGAGGCACTTCTCGGTAAGCCGAACAAGTTGCATGAACTGCTCGAATCGGTAAAAGCGTATGAGCAGTTAACTGTGCCAGTCGACGAGACGGCTCTAGATTGGTCTCGTTACTATATCGAAGCGATCCGCTGGGCGCTCGCACAGGACGGAAACAAGGAATAATGTTTGAAAATTTGGTGGGACGTTAATTACTGTAGTAAAGGCTATGCGCCGATGACGTCCTTTTTGTATGCGATTCATTTAAAGAGAGTGAGCTGATAGGATGAGACGATTCGATTGATCATCATCATGCTAAGTCTTTTTTTCTCTGTCGCAACGTGCTATGATTAAAAATGGTACAAAATTTCGAAAAAAGGGGAATTGAAGATGTTAAACACCGTTTTATCGCTCGTCATCTATGTCGTAGCGATTTACGTCGCTTGGTGGGCACTCATGCCAGTTAAATGGGAGAGTGTGCTCAACCAAGTGAGAAGTCCGCAAGCCGCTGTCTTGCGTGTCCTCGTGGCCGTCGTCTTCGGTTCTCTAATTGCCCAGTTCTTCTTGGAGTATATCCGATTAGCTCAGGCGCTCGTACCGTTACAGTCGATTTTCCAAATCATTAACAAACTGTAATCCTGTTGTAACGACTCCTATATGTATATCATGTAGGATAAACTCGTCTGACATGACGACCAATCATCAGGACAGATTATGATTTTATTTTTATTTTTTTCTGATGAGGCGTCACGTTAAAAAAAACATCGTAGTAATCGACATAACCACATCCGGAAACGGATATCGACGCATAAAATAAAAAAACAACGAAGCTGGAGGACAAAGAGAGATATGAAGGATTTGATTGTAGTCCGTGGAGGACGTAAATTGTCAGGTATTGTGCGTGTTGAAGGAGCTAAAAACGCCGTACTGAAAACATTGGTTGCCACTCTTTTAGCAGGCGAAGGAAAATCGGTACTTCAAAACGTGCCACGTCTTGCTGATGTTTACACGATTAATAAAGTACTTCGCCATCTCGGTGCAGAGGTCGCGTTCGATGAAGCAAACAACGAAGTCACTGTCGATGCCTCGGGCACAATCAAAGACGAGGCGCCGCTTGAGTACGTTCGCAAAATGCGTGCCTCAATCCTTGTCATGGGTCCTCTCCTTGCTCGTCTTGGGCATGCGCGTGTCGCAATGCCAGGTGGATGTTCGATTGGATCACGTCCGATCGACCTCCACTTAAAAGGGTTTGAAGCAATGGGCGCGAAGACAGTGATCGGCAACGGTTTCGTCGAAGCATCGGTTGAAGGTCGCTTGAAAGGTGCGAAGATTTATCTTGACTTCCCATCGGTCGGTGCGACAGAAAACATCATGATGGCGGCGGTTCTCGCTGAAGGAACGACTGTTATCGAGAACGTTGCGAAAGAACCGGAAATCGTCGACCTCGCGAACTTCTTGAACGGTATGGGCGCTCACGTCCGCGGTGCTGGAACGGAAACGATCCGCATCGAAGGCGTAGACAAGTTGCATGGTGCTGAGCATTCGATCATCCCGGACCGTATCGAAGCCGGCACGTTCCTCGTCGCTGCTGCGATCACAGCCAGCGACATTGAAGTCATCGGAGCTGAGCGCGAACACCTACGTCCACTCATCTCGAAGATGGAAGAGATGGGCGTCAAGTTCGAAGAGACGACGGAAGGTATGCGTGTCATTGGACCAGAAGTGTTGAAGCCAATCGACTTGAAGACGATGCCACACCCTGGTTTCCCGACAGATATGCAAGCGCAAATGATGGCCCTCGTCTTAAAAGCGGGCGGCACGTCAGTCATTACGGAGACTGTGTTTGAAAACCGCTTCATGCATGTCGAAGAATTCCGCCGCATGAACGCAGATATTAAGATTGAAGGTCGTTCAGCAATCATTAAAGGTGGCGTCCGCCTCCAAGGTGCCGAAGTCGTTTCGACAGACCTTCGTGCCGGGGCAGCGCTCGTCCTCGCAGGACTCATCGCCGACGAGGAGACTCGTGTCGGTGACTTATACCATATCGATCGCGGATACGTCGATTTCCACAAGAAACTTCAAGCACTCGGTGCCGACATCGAGCGAATCGAAGGAACTGTCGAAGTCGCTGAAGAAATGGTCAACAACTAATTAATAGACTCATAGGAGCGAGGAGATTCTTCTCGCTCTTTTCAATGAAGTAACGAACGGAGGAACCTACACACCATGTTTTCAAAAGATATCGGGATTGATTTAGGAACAGCAAACGTCGTCATCCACGTGAAAGGCCGAGGTATCGTTCTCGACGAGCCTTCAGTCGTGGCCATCAAGCGTTCGACAGGGAAAGTACTCGCCGTTGGTTCGGAAGCGTATCAGATGGTCGGGCGTACGCCTGGCGACATCGTTGCCATCCGTCCACTCCGTGACGGGGTCATCGCCGACTTCGCAACGACAGAAGCGATGCTTCGCCACTTTGTCGAGAAGATTCAAGTCCGTGGCTTCTTCGGTGGGATCCGGATGCTGATCTGTACACCGGCCAACGTGACACCGGTTGAGGCGAAAGCCATTCGTGAGGCCGCTGAGAAAGCTGGCGCCAAAGAAGTCTTCCTCGCCGTGGAACCGAAAGCGGCGGCTGTCGGCTCGGGCATGGACATCTGGAAACCGGTTGGACATATGATCGTCGATATCGGGGGCGGGACGACCGACGTCGCCATCCTCTCGATGGGCGACATCGTCTGCGGTGAAACGATCAAGATTGCCGGAGACCGGTTCGATACGGATATTCTCCGTGCCATCAAAGACAAGCACAAGCTCATCATCGGTGAGCGTACGGCCGAGCAGATCAAAAAAGAGATCGCGACCGTATTCCCGGGTGGACGCAACGAGACGATGGATATCCGAGGCCGAGACATGGTGCGTGGACTTCCGCGTACAGTAACGATCACGTCAGAAGAACTCCGTGAAGCGATGGCCGAGTCGGCGAACGAGATCGTCGAAGCGACGAAGCGCGTCCTCGAACAGACGCCGCCAGAACTCGCAGCTGACATCATCGACCGCGGCATCATCATGACAGGTGGCGGATCGCTCCTTCACGGCATCGACCAGCTCGTTGCTGAACGAGTCGGTTTGCCAGTCATGATCGCCGACGAGCCGACGCTTAGCGTCGCGCACGGTACGGGCATCATGCTTGAGAACTTAGATCGATTGAAATAAGAGGGAAACTCGGTACACGGTGTCTACACTTCCTAGAGAAGACGGGACGCTTGGGCCGAGTTTTTTGGTTCGTCCTTTTATTGACTAGCCTTACCTAGTTTTTTGCTCCACTAAACATCGGACGATAAAAAAACTTCTTCCCCAACCGGGAAGAAGTTTTTTTAGTGCCACTTGTAATCTTTGTCGACGAACAGGCGAGTGTTTGCTTCCGTCTGACCAGTGTTCAACCAGTCGTGGTAGTCACATGAACAAACGTCGTCTAAATGAAGCGAGTAGCCATTGTTGATCGTTTGGACCGTGATGTTCAAGTCGAAATCAGCGAGTGTCTTCTTTAAGCGATAGATGAGGTTATAGACGTTATGGAGTGCCCGTTGCGGATCATCGATATCGGGATAGAGCATCTCGGCGATGAGCCATTTATTGACGACCTTGTCGCGATGGTAAATCAAGTAGGCGAACAGTTCTTCGGTCTTTTGGGTCGGCCATTTGACGAGGTCGCCTTCGTGCGTCTTGACGGAGAAATTGTTGAAACATTGGATCGTACACGTCCGATGATGCTTGGGCTGAAGCGTCTCTGTATACCGTTTCGAGACGCGCGGGACGAGGTCGTGAATCATTTCTTCGGTGATCGGTTTGAGGAGATAGTGGGTCGCCTGTAACCCGAACGCCTCGACCGCGTATTGGCTATGTGCCGTCGTGAAAACGACTTGTGTCGTCTCAGGCAGGCGCTTGGCGAGGTCGATTCCGTTCATCTTTGGCATTTCGACGTCGAGAAAGACGAGATCGACTTCTTGCGTCGTTAAAAATTCGAGTGCTTGGACGGGGTCGTGGAACGAGCCTAGCCATTTCAAATTCGGTTCTGCTTGGATGAATCGTTCCATCATCCTCAAAATATGGGGCTCGTCTTCAATCAGGATCGTCCTCATGTGTTACTGTCATCCTCTCTCGTTTCGGAAGCCGAATGTGCACGTTCGTGCCGACCCCGTGTTCAGAATTCAATTTAAACGTGGCATCAGGAAGATAACCGATTCGGCTCTTGACGTTCGGGATACCGATACCGCTCACTTCGTGAAGCACCGTCTTCGGGTTAAAGCCGACTCCGTTATCCGCGATACGGATATCGATCATATCGCCGGCGTCTTGGACGGATAGCATGAGACGTTTGACGCCGTCTTGTTTCATCAACCCATGCTGAACCGCGTTCTCAACGAGCGGTTGGATCAAGAGTGGGGGAATGAGGGCGTCGAGAACGGTCTCGTCAATATCTTTGATGATGGTGAAGGCGCCGTCGAACCGCGTTTGCTCGATCATCAAATAAGAATCGATTACCGCGAGTTCTTGCCGGAGTGAAATATCTGTCTCTGTGCGTCCGTTCTCGAAAATGAAGCGGACGTACGTGCTCAAGTGACCAAGGAGGCGTGCGGCTTCATTCGGTGCCGTGTAGCAGAGTGCGATCACGTTCCCGAACGTGTTATACAAAAAGTGCGGTTTGATTTGAGAGTTGAAGAATGAGATCTCGCTTTGTGTGGCGAACGTCTGCACTTCCCGCTTCTGTTTTTTGTCGGTCGATAAATGAACCGGTAGCAACATGAACATGAGTAAAAAGTAGATGAGCGACAGGACGTTCGAATACAACACTTGGTTCGGATGCGTGATGAACACGTTGATGAGTTGGCCGATATAGCCGATGACCAACGCGAGCGTAAAAATTAGAAATTCAAACGGATACCCATCGTCTTTTCGTTCGAACAGCCAATGGATATTGAGTCCTGTCCAAAACAAGGCGATTACGAGTACATAAACCCAGGCAACATAATCAAACGTCGCGTGTACACTGTACGGAATGATGAGTGCGATCAAGCTGAACGCGTAAAGTGGGTAAGATGCGATGGAGAGGAAACGGCTGAACGGGACTTGCTCGAGCCGGAGTGCGAATCCGATCAGCATGGTCAGGCTAAGGAGTCCTGTGATCAAGCTGAACTTATGGGCAACGACGTAGGTCATGGCCGGGATGAATTCGAATATGATCATTTGATCACGTGTCAACAACGACAAGCCGATCAAGAAGAAGAAGGCGGCACCGTATAGATAGAGTGATTCTTTCTGGTGGAACATAAAGACGATCGCATAGAATGAAAAAATTAAAAACGAAATCAAAATAATGATAAAATCGTAGCTAAAAAATTTATTTTGGAGGGTTATGATACTGCTCGTCGGACCGATGAGCAGACTGTCTTGGA
Source organism: Exiguobacterium sp. SH3S3 (assembly GCF_004337115.1). Classification (NCBI taxonomy): domain Bacteria; kingdom Bacillati; phylum Bacillota; class Bacilli; order Caryophanales; genus Exiguobacterium; species Exiguobacterium sp. SH3S3. The sequence goes on along the minus strand of NZ_SJUU01000015.1, from coordinate 36,863 downwards.
TACCGGTTGTGCGTTCATCCGAACTGGTCACTTGCATCGTCAAGCGAAAATCGGGCGTGTGTGTATCGAGTAAGACGAGATAGGCATGCCGTGAATCGGGTGTCGACGAGTAGACCGGAGATACCGCTTCACCATCGATTGCGAGACGGATATGCGGGTGGTTTCTCGGGACGCGTAACGCGTACTGGCCAGGCGGGAGAGAGACGTCGACTTCGTACGTCGCCACTTGATGTGGGGTCACGTACGGGACGTTGCGATACGTCTGACGGTCGACTTGGTCGAGCAGGCTCGATTGAAAACGCCAAGTCCCGTCAAGACGTACGATTGTGTCAGTCACTTCGGAAGCGCTCAAGTCGGCAGTTCCTTGGGTGACGGTAGCTGTACTGTCAATCGACTGCCCGCGTGTGAACGTGAGCCCACCTGTCAATGCCAGGAGGAGAATCAACAGCGTCAGCCCGATATATTTAGGGGTCATTAGCATATTCCCTTCGCTATTTGTGAGTTTCTTGTGAGAAGTCATCTCTATACTGTTACTAAGTCAGGAAAAAAGCTACATTTTTTAGAAAAATAATGACTAACACTTAATTATAGTACACGTATCTGCTTTGTTTGAATAGCGAACATAATTAAATGAAATATAACTGATACGGAAAGAAGGCCATGTATGAAACACTGGATCGAACAACGGATTAGCCGGCAAGTCCTAACGGTGTTCTACGCTCTCATCGTTTTAATTTCCGTTCCCTCGCTCGGGACTTATTTTTATACGCAACAGGCGATCGATGAGACGATGGTTGAACTCGAGCGAATCAGTGAACAACGCGCGCGCGCGACCGACTTGTTCGAGACGTGGCAATCGATGCAGTATGAGATGCGCGGGCATGTCCTGCTCGGTGAGGCGTCACTGCTAGATGAAGTACGAACGGCACAAGGCCGGATCGACGAACAGACGACGTGGTTCGAACAAAGCGCCGCGAGCGCAGAAGAAGTGACGTTCGCGACTGAAGCCCGTCTCCTCTTTACAGTCTATACGTCCCGGGTCATGCCCGGGCTCGAGCGTTACGTGATTGCCAAGGCGAACGGAGAAGTCGATGAGCCGTTCCTGCAGATGGCGACCGTCGGACAGCTTCTGACGCAAAATGCGAATTCGAACCAGACACGATTCAACTTCAAGTCGACTAGCGCGGCCGATATGAGCGCGAGCATCGTCGACATGGAATCGATATTCACCGATTATCGGTCCGAACTTGACTTCCGAGAGATCGGACTGCGTGCATCGTTATCTGAACAGCTCGCCAAAGCCCAATGGAGTTGTCTCATCATCTTGCTCGGCGCCCTGTTTACGCTCTTTATCAGTCTGCAACCGTATATCGTCCGGTTGACGAACCAGCTCCAGGCACTCATCACGAACAGCGAACGGTTGGCAGTCGACCCGCACGCATTGCTCGTCCCGGTCGATCCGCTTCAAAATGAGGTGGGGCAGCTTTCGAGATCGTTCAACGCGATGTCGAGTTCGCTCATCAAGCAGCATGATGAATTGGAGCGGGAACGAGAGAAGACGGCACGAATTGTTCATACGATGCGAGACGCGATCGTATTTGTTAAGACGGACACAGGGCAAAGGTATGCCAATGCGGCGTTGTTTGATCTGTACGAACAACCAATCCCATTTAATGATCGCCAAAGTCTCTATCCGATTGAAGCGTTTTACCGACTGTTCATGGATCAAATCGACGATCAGGAAGGTCTCAACCGGTTCACAAATCGAGCGAAGCATGAAGGAATATTTGATGAGACGTTTACGTACTCGATGCAAGGGGGAAGACGTATCATACGGATGTATGCCGAACCGATCGAACTGCAGGACGAACGTGTTGGTGTTATCTTTGTGTTGCGCGACGTCACGAAAGAGATTGAGGTCGATCGGTTGAAAACTGAATTGGTCGCAACCGTATCTCACGAACTGCGGACGCCTTTGACATCCATCCTCGGCTTCACGGAGCTCCTCGAGCACCGTCACGTCGATGAACTGAAACGAAAGCGTTACCTAGGGATGATCAACAGCGAGACGAGACGGCTTGAACGGCTCGTCAGTGATCTGCTCGACGTTCAAAAGATGGAAGCGGGAAAAGTCGAGCAAGACTTTAAAGTCGAGAGTCTGTTCGAGCTCCTCTCGGACGTCCTTGAGGTTCATGCGGGGTCGACCGAGCTGCATGCGTTCCATTTCGAGTGTGACGAGGAGATTCGCGTCTCAGGGGACCTGGCCCAACTGCGCCAAGTGTTCTCGAACATCTTGAACAACGCCATCAAATATTCACCTGACGGCGGGAATATCGCCGTCAACGTATCGCGTGAAGAGGACGTCTTCCGCGTCGCCATCGAAGACGAGGGTATCGGGGTGACAGCAGAAGATGCCAAACGGTTATTTGAAAAGTTTTACCGTGTACAGAATGAACAGAGCCGTAATATTGGAGGCACCGGCCTTGGGCTCGCCATCTGTAAAGAGATCATCGAATCACACGGCGGGACGATTTCAGTCCGCTCTAAATCAGAACATGGGACGACGATCATCGTCGAACTGCCGATTGTTGAATGATTGCATAGACAAAGCCCACTTCAGTCAAACTGAAGTGGGCTTTGTCTCGTATTGACGACTAAGGAGTTTTTTATGCATTTTTTCGAAAAAGGGTGAATGATTCCTTCCTTTGGTACGATATAAAGAGTAGAAACTTTAAGGATGAAGGGAAGACGAATATGTTACGTGGACTTTATACGGCGGCGGGTGCGATGAACGCGCTTCAGCGGCAACAAGAGATATTGAGCAACAACCTTGGAAACGTTCGGACTCCGGGCTTCAAGGCATCAAATGGTGTCGTCCGGTCGTTCCCTGAACTATTGCTCGCCGAGGTGAGCCATCCTGGTAACGACCGTTCGCGTGTCCAAGGCGAGGTCGGCACGCTCTCGACCGGCGTGTATTTACAGGAAACGATGCCACGCTTCTCTGCTGGCAGCGTCACGGCGACGGATAGCCCGACCGACGTATATTTGAAAGTTCCGGCTGACTTTACAGGCGCCGCCATGTTCGCGGTCGAACAGAACGGGGAGGCGCTCTATACGACGAACGGCCGCTTCTCGGTCGACGATGAGCGGTTCCTCCGCTCGGCGGATGGTGGGTACATCTTGTCGGATACGGGTGAACGCATCCAGTTGCCGTCTAGTGACTTCGAATTGTCAGGCGACGGTCAAATCACGTCGCTCGGTCAGGACGTAGCGACGCTCGGGGCGGTTCAAATCGATGATTTGGCCACGCTCGAACAAGTCGGGAACGACTATCGCGTCAACGGGGGAGCAAATCCCGCTGTGAACGTCCAGTTCCAACAAGGCTATATCGAAGAAGCAAACGTTGACCTCGACCGGACGATGGCTGACCTCATGGTGACGTACCGTCAGTTCGAGGCAAACCAAAAAGTCGTCCAGGCGTATGACAAGAGTGCCGAGCGGGCCATCGAAATCGCTCGGATTCGATAAGGAGGAAACCCATGCAGTCCATTTATAACTCGGTCTCGTCACTAGCCCAGCTTCAACGCCAGCTCGATGTGACCGGCCACAACATCGCGAACGTCGACACGGTCGGCTTTAAACGCCAGCAAGGTCACTTCGCCTCGCTCCTTTCGCAAGCGTATGACAATCAACCTCGGGCCGAACTTGAAGTCGGCCGCGATACACCGAACGGGATCCGCATCGGTGTCGGCGGTCACGTCGGGGACATCTCCCAACAGTTCAACATCGGCCAAATCAAGAAGACGGACCGAGGTCTTGACGTCTTCTTGCAGGCGAGCCGCCAGTTTTTCGTCGTCGAGACGGAAGACGGGATCGGTGTGACCCGGAGCGGCAACATGCAGCTCTCGGTCGGCAATGACGGGACGACACTTTCTGACGTGAACGGCAACGCACTTCTCGGTGCAGATGGCAACCGTATCGTCACGCCGAACGAAGCGACGAATCATCGCGTCCGCCAAGACGGTGTCGTCGTCGCCAGCGTGAACGGTGTCGAAGAAGAGTTCGGACGCCTCGACATCGTCGAGGTGCGCAACACGTCAGAACTTCGTCCGCTTGGGAACAACATCTATTCGGCTGACCTCGATATCGAAGTCGACCGTCCAGTCGGGAATCTCTTATTAGAAGGGACGCTCGAATCATCGAACGTCGACTTGATGAAAGAGATGACCGATATGACGATCACCCAGCGTGCCTACCAGATGAACTCCCGGGCGCTGTCGATGAGCGACCAGATGATGGGGCTCGTGACGTCACTTCGCCCATAACATTGACCGCTTCTCTTCGGAGGAGCGGTTTTTATTTTATAATGAGGTGAAGGAGGGAACGGTATGAGAATTGTTGTGGCGATGGATTCATTCAAAGGCTCGCTGACGAGTCAGGAAGCAAATCGGGCGGTACGACGGGCGCTTGCGGGACATGACGTCGTAGAGATTCCTGTGTCGGACGGGGGCGAAGGGTTTCTCGACGCCTGGCTGGCGACACATCCGGAAGCGAATGCGGTCGAACAGGAAGTGACCGCGCTCGACGGACAAGTCCGTCAGGCGCGCTACGGATGGCATGAAGCAACACGAGAAGCGGTCGTCGAAGTGGCGGAAGCGTCCGGACTGACGCTCGTTGACCAGCTTGATCCGTGGCGGTACAGTTCTTACGGTACGGGGATGCAACTCAGACAAGCGATCGAACGCGGAGCGAGACGCATCACGATCGGTCTCGGCGGCAGTGCGACCGTCGATGGTGGCAAGGGCGTGCTCGAAGCGCTAGGCGTCCGTTTCCTCGATGCGTCCGGACGAGTGCTCGGACCGTTCCCGCACGGACTCGAGCGCGTGAAGCGCGTCGACTGGTCCGGTCTGATGCCGGAGGCGAAGCACGTCACGTGGCGAATCGCCTCGGACGTGACGAACCCGCTCCTCGGACATGCGGGCGCGGCGGCCGTGTTCGGTCCACAAAAAGGTCTGGCACCAAGTGACGTCGCCCGCTATGACGACTTGATGAGCGCTTACGCTGCTTGTTTCGATCGCGCCGATACGGCGGTCGCCGGGGCGGGAGCTGCTGGTGGCATCGGTTTTGCAATGTACCAACTCGGGGCGACGTACGTGAATGGCATCGAGGAAGTGATGCGTTGGTCATCGTTTGACGAGCAGCTGCATGGGGCCGATTGGCTAATCACGGGGGAAGGCAAGTTCGATGAACAGACACTGCACGGGAAAGCGCCATACGGTCTGGCCCGCCTCGCACGAACACATCACGTACCGACGCTCATCTTCACCGGCCAGACCGACATGACGGCACTCCCGGAAGTCGGGATTGAAGCCATTTTCCCGATCATTTCCCGGGTCATGCCGCTTGAGACGGCGATGATGGAAGCGGCAACGCTCTTGACGAATGCGGTCAGCCGGGCGTTTCGACTAATTGAAAAAACGTCTAAACCGTGACGGTTTAGACGAATGACTCATAGCGGACGGTTTTTAAGCAGATCGCGAATCTCGGAGAGCAACTGTTCTTCGCGCGACAACTCTGGCTCTGGCGTCTCTTCGACCGCTTTCTCGCGCTTCAGGCGATTGATCACTTTGACCATCATGAACAAGGCGAAAGCGATGAGGAAGAACTTGACGATCTCTTGCAGAAAGTTGCCGTATGTGACGCTGACGCCGAGCACGGTGACTGCGAGCGTCGAGAAATCGATGCCGCCGATCAAGATGCCGAGGAACGGCATGAAGATATCGTTGACGAGCGACGTAACGATCGCCGTGAAGGCGGCCCCGAGGATGAAGGCGACAGCGAGGTCGATCACATTACCTTTGATCGCAAAGTCTTTGAACTCTTTCCACATGAAATGAATCCTCCTTTTACAATGAATACCCTCACGTTAGCATATTCTTTGAGGCAAGCCGTATCTTTTTTCGCACAGATGCTCGACTGCCAGAGGACGGGGCGCTTGTTCGACATTTCTAGATACGTTACACTTATAAAGAACTTATGAAACAATTTTAATACCTGGTACTAATATGTTATAATCAGATCAGCTGAAAGGATGAATGGACGTGACGAACGAAGAACAGAAGGGCTCGGAAGAAAAAGAGCCTAAAGAGCGGACGGAGCGAAAGCGCTTGTCGAACAACCGCCGTTTCCCGATCTTGTTACGCATCATCGTTGTCTTGATCTTGGCCGCCGCGATGCTCGCGATCGGTGCCATTATCGGGTACAGCGTGATTGGCGGAGGCGAGTGGAGAGACGTGTTCAACATCGACACGTGGCGCCATATCACCGATTTCTGGCTAACATCATAAGGGTGGTGGAACCATGTACACGATTGAACAGATTAAAGAAGTGATCCCGCATCGGTACCCGTTCTTGCTCATCGACCGGATTCTCGAGGTCGAAGAAGGCGAACGGGCCGTCGGTTTAAAAAATGTGACGGCGAACGAAGAATTCTTCAACGGACATTTCCCAGACTATAACGTCATGCCGGGCGTTTTGATCATCGAAGCACTCGCCCAAGTCGGTGCGTTCGCGATGCTCAAACAAGAGTCGAACCGAGGTAAGCTCGCGTTCTTCGCCGGCATCGACAACTGTCGCTTCAAACGTCAAGTCGTCCCGGGCGACCAGTTGCGCCTCGAGGTCGAGATCTTGAAGGTGCGTGGTCCGATCGGTAAAGGACGTGCCGTAGCGACGGTCGACGGAGAAGTGGCGTGTGTTGCAGAACTGACTTTCGCCCTGAAGTGAGGGGAAACGAGATGCGTGTATTAGTGATTGCCTTGATGCTTGGATTAGCGACGATCGTCGGATGCCAACAGATGCAGACAGAAGAAGCGACAGAAGAGAACGTCGTCTTCGAACAGACGGCGGGCGATGCGATGATCGACAAGCGGGCCGGACAGTCTGAGTCGATCGCCGTGTCGCTCGAGCGGACGAACAGCTCGACGATGCTGTTCACGATCCGGGTGCTCGAAGACCGTCGGCTCGACCCGACGACGGTGATCAGCTACGAAGTCGATGGCACGCGCGTACCGATCCCATTCGGTGAACTCGTCGCCGAGCGGGAAGGTGACGTGCGGACGTACGTCTATCAAGCCGACATGAACCCAGAATTGTTCGTGCCGACGACACTCCCATTGTTCCACATCGGAGAAGAAGGTGAGGCGGAAGTCTCGATGCCGCTCGAAGCCGTTAATTCGACAAATGAATAAAAAAACGGATGATTTTGTCGAAAATCATCCGTTTTTTGTTTACTCTTTTTAGATTTCCTCCGATATAGAACATAAGGAACTAGGAGGGGAATTTATGAAACGAAATAAACCACAGTCACTGCAAAACCGTATCCTTGCGGCGATGCTCGCATTCGTCGCACTGCTCATCGTTACGTTCGGGGTCATCCAGTACGTCAGCACGAAACATACGGTGCTCAGCTCGATGCAGGCCGTCTTGCTAGAAGACGCTGCCCGAATCAGCGAGGCGATGGACGCGGACGCGTATGCGGCGTTTTTACAAAATCCGGAGAAGAATGAGCGATTCGAGCAGTTTCGGGAACAGCTCGATACGTATCGTACACAAATCGGGGCGATGTACGTCTACACGCTCGCATTAGACGGTGAGGAGCTACAAATCATTGTAGATGGAATGAGTGCTACGGACGCGGTCGAGATTGGGACACCGGTGACTGCAACTTCATTCGAAGACGCGCAACCGGCGTTTGAAGGCGGAACCGGCACGACGCCGATCGTCGAAGACCCGGAGTTTGGGACCTATATGACGGTGCTCGTCCCGATCAAGCAAGGGGATGAAGTCATCGGTGTCATGGGCATCGACAAAAGCGCAGACGATGTCAAAGCGGTGACGACTGGCGTATTACGCGAAAGTCTGCTTCCGGTACTCATCGGCCTCGTCATCTTGCTCGGTCTCGCCTCGGTCATCATTTGGCGTTACCTCGGTTGGAAATTGCGGCCGCTCCGTGACCTTGAACGCGTCGCAACGCATATCGCCGGTGGCGACTTGGCGACGGCGTCGGTTGAGATGGACAAGATTCAACTGCGCGCGAATGATGAGATCAAGCGTCTGACTGCGTCGATGGACCAAATGACGAAGATGTTGAAAGGGTTGATCTCAAACCTACAGACGTCAGCACAGACGGTCCGTGACGAGAGCGGTAACGTCGCGAGCATCTCGGAAGAAGTGAACGACGCGTCGCGACAGATTGCGTTCACAATGGAAGAAATCGCCGGCGGGGTCGAGAATCAGAGCGTGCTCACGATGAAGCTGTATGGACACATGAACGAGTTCTCGGGACTCGTCGAACAGACGGCGACGGACGGGCACGGCGTGAGCACTCAAGCGGAAGTCGTCAGTCGGGCGACAGCAGAAGGGCTGCAGCTCATGGAAGACGCGGTCGGGAAGATGACGAACATCCACGCGCAAGTGAATGAGTCGCAAGGCCAAGTGAAAGACTTTGAGCAACAGGCGGACGAAGTGACCGCGCTCGTCACGATCATCCGACAGATCTCGCAACAGACGAATTTGCTCGCCTTGAACGCGGCCATCGAGGCGGCCCGTGCCGGGGAACACGGGAAAGGGTTCGCCGTCGTCGCCTCCGAGATTCGGGGTCTGTCGAACAGCGTCGCCCAGTCGGTCAGTGAGATCTCAGAGATCGTCGGCAGCGTCAAACGAAACTCGATTGCGCTCGGCGAGACGTTCACCGACAGTATGCACGCCGCCGAAGACGGCAGACGGACGCTCGAAGCGACGAAGCAGGCGTTCAACGAGATCGAGGCGAGTGTCCGTGAGATGCAACGGTTGACCGGGTCGATGCAAGGACAGCTCGGTCGCGTCAAGACGAACCAAGAAGACATCAAGCGCGGTCTTTCAGACATTGCGTCGATCTCCGAAGAGAGCACGGCCGGTAACGAGGAAGTGGCCGCCTCGACCGAACAGATGTCGGCGACGAGCGAGACGATGAACCGTCTCGTCAAAGACTTGTCGCTCACTGCGGAAGACATGCAACAGATGAGCCGTCAGTTCAAGCTATGAACAGCTTCAAGTCAGACATCCCTCCTGTGCGTCCGCTATAATGGGCGCAAGGGAGGTTTTTTCATGCAACGTGTCTCAAGCGAACTTACACAATTCCGCGGCAGTCATTATGACTTTGGCCGCTTTCAAGGTGAATATATCAAGCGCAGCAAGCTGCTCGAGAACCGGACCGATCAGTGGAAGCTGCGCGTCCCCCGGTTTGAGATCGACGAGCGCGAGGCGAAACAAGCGTTCGCCCGGTTCGCCCCGAGGATTTGGGAAGAACTACTCGGCCTGCAGGACGAGCTCGAACTGACGCTCGGCGATACGCTCCTTCACTTCGGTCATTTCCGGGTCAATAACCCGATCAGCGGCTGCTCGATTTTGACAGGGGACAACTTCCTCGTCCGCAACTACGACTATCATCCGATGACGTATGACGGGCGCTACAACGTGTTCCAACCGGACGAGGGCTACGCCGTCATCGGACCCGTCTCGCGCGTCACCGGGCGGATGGACGGAATGAACGAGCGCGGACTCGCCATGGGCTATAACTTCATCAACCGCCGCCGCCCCGGCGACGGCTTCGTCTGCCAGATGATCGGACGGATGATTCTCGAGACGTGCGCGACGGTCGAAGAAGCGGTCGATCTGTTGAAAGACATCCCGCACCGCGGCTCGTTCACGTATGTCGTCCATGACAAGTCGTCAAATACACGTGTCATCGAAGCGACCCCGCGCGACATCCGTGTCCGCGAATCGAACATTTGCACGAACCACTTCGAGCTGTTGCAGCACGAGAACCGTTACCATCTCGACGACTCGACGCGGCGGATGATGGAGATCAAGATGTATCAACATATCGTCCAAGACGCCGAGAGCGCGTTCCGGCTCATGAACGACTCGGATAAAGGTGTCTTTTCGGAGCTGTATAAAAGTTGGGCCGGGACGATCCATACGGCCGCCTATTTCCCGGAGACGCTCGAGACGTGGTTCGCCCTCGGCGGCGACCGCGACCCGGTCATCTTTGATTTTCAGACGTGGCTCGACGGGGAGGATTTCGACTTGCACGCCCTCGACGGTGAGATCGCGACCGATATCGAGTTCGCCAACACGGTCCAACTTTGGCGCTGACTTCGGTCAGTGCTTTTTTTATGGAAACGGGGAATAGGAATACGAGGAGGGATTTATATGAAACGAATCGGTTTATTGGCCATCATGCTCGGGATGGTTGTCGTCCTCGGCGGCTGCGTGCCGGGTGACGGCTCCTATACGACGGACCCGGCCGGCTTCTTTTGGGGTGTCTGGCACGGCTGGATCGCACCGGTGTCACTGATTTTAGGGTTGTTCAATGATACGTATCGCGTCTATGAAGTGAACAACACCGGTTGGTTTTATGATTTAGGATTCTATATCGCGATCATCAGCGGTTTCGGTGGGGTCGCTGTGACGCGGAAGAACCGGGGCTAGACACAATTGTCTGGCTCTTTTTTATTGACCTATTTCCTGAAAATGTCGACTAGTTTATTGAAAATCGTGCTATATTTTTTATTGTTTAATCAGATATTACCAAAAGGAGATAGGGAAGATGGTTGCACATATAAAGAAGAGTTTCATATTATTCATGTTAATGATGTTGGTCGGGACGATGGTTACGCCACATCAAACATCAGCAGCGACATTAACAAAAACCGATACGAGTCAGAACGTGGTGACAGGAACCACAGATCAACCAAACCAGGAGGTCACAATTATAGCGAATGAACAGGTCTTCCGTACAAAGAGTGACGCCTCTAAAAATTATACATACACGTTCGATAAGGCACTGACTGGACAAATTGCGGTGTATCAACGTGACACGTATGGATTTGATCAATTGATTGACGTGACGGAGCGCCAGGCGCCCCAGACGTCGGCGGTTCCAGTGAAGCCACAAGACGCGACATTCATCGGGATGATGAACGACGAGTTCGTCTTCTTCACTCATCCGAACCATACGATTCACGCGACGTATGAAGGCCGAGTGAGAGAAGGAATTAGCGAGTTGCGCATCCAAAAAAATAAGGCGGATACCGTGAGCGTGTACGTCAGTAGTCCGGAGAAGGCGTCGACGCCAATCCGCACGTACACGGCGACGACCGTGACGGCGGATATCATTCAATTGGATGCATCACCGCACGAGACGTTGCGCGTCTCCGGGAAGACGTTGCCTTACGTCTCTGTGAACGTGAAAGTCGGACATGAGGTAAAGATGGGGCAAGCCGATGCGACTGGTACATTTGATTTTCCGTTCACGGGCTGGGAACCGCGCGCTTATCAGAATCAGACGTATACTGTGCAGGCTGCTCATTTGAATCAGACGAATGAAGGAATTCAGAAGTTCACAATGCCTGCCTTCAAAGCGACGCTCGACAACCCGTTGCTCGTGATTGAGGAGTCACTCACACAGTTTCGTGGGGTGACGATTCCGGACGCCGTCGTCTCACTCGATGGGGAAGCGTGTGCGGTCAGTGACGAGAGCGGTTATTTCGGCTGTTACTATGCACAGAACGATCAATCGAAGCGTACGTTCACGATTCAAAAAGAGAAAGAAACGATTTTTACAAAACAAGTGACTGTAAAACGAGACGTTCGGACCATCATGTTCGAAACGAAAGCGTTTGATCTTGAAGAGGGCCGATTGATTGGGAAGGCGACCCCGAATCAAACGTTTATCGTAACGTATGAAGATCGTCGAGCCGGTTACAGACAACTTCGTTTCCGGGCGAATAGTGACGCCAATGGTGACATCATTTTCCCGTTGCCGAAACTGTATGGTGTGAACTTTACCGTCTCTTATTTAGATGAGTACAATTACAGAAACCAGTTCTGGTCGGCCCGAGCCGAGGACAATCGTTTGGCACCGACACCGATCCTGAAGATGCAGAGCGACCGGGTTGCTATCAGCATCCCGCCGTTCTATTATCCGAACCAATCGATTTCGTTTGAGGCGAAAGTCGAGAAAGCGGATGGCCGATCTGTGTTGGAGAAGGCCGACATGAACAATCCGCATATTTCTCTCGAGGTGAACGACACGTTCATGATTCGGACTGTCCTACAAGATGGTCGTGTGTCGGAGTGGGTAAAAGGCACGTTCGATGCGATTCAAAAGCCACTCATCCCTGACTTGACGAACGACACGACGTTATTGAAAGGGACGACAGAACCGAACGCGACACTCAAGTTCACGAGCGGTCTCGTCAAAGAAGTAAAGGCAGATGCCCAAGGAAAATTTGAATTCGCCGTCGACTTGAAAAAAGTGAACGCTTTTACTTTGGCAGTCAGTGTCCAAGGAAAAGCCAATCAAACGTTCAAATACGAAGTGAAGGATACGATTCGTCCGACGCTGCGAATTCATGAACTAATACCTCAAGAAACAGAGACACTCATATTTGATGCGAATGAGTATGTCGGTAATTTTGAAATTGAATACTACAAAAGTAATTCGTTAATCCGAAAAGAAAAAGTCACACCAATCAGACCGTATAAACCTCACAGTTCTGGTTTTTTAATCTCAGGAGAACTGCTGGTTTCACGCTTGAAAACAGATGGTATCACCCATCTAATGATTCGTTCCGAGGACTTAGCAGGTAATCCTTCTGAGGGAAATAAGATTACAGTGAAAGACATGGTTGCTCCGCGAGTCATTCTACAAAAATTTGTGTTAAACGGAGAGCATTTGATTTACGGGAAGACCGAACCGGGATCGACCGTGACGTTCACGTATCGAAGCGATAAAGACAAACGTGTCGCTGTCTCGAGCACCGGGATGTACACGATCAAGACGACAGATCCAATTGTCGCGCAAAAATATGGACAAGTTAAAATCACGGCGACGGATAAAGCGGGAAACAAAGGGTATGGCTATATCTCTCCAAACGGAGAGAAGATTCAAGACATCCGTCTAGATGGCGGTCAGAAAGTTTGGTTCTATATGCAAAATGAGTATATGAACCAAAACCATTATGAGTTCACCATCAACGGACAAACCCAAAAGTATACTCAATTTGGATCCGTGATTACGTGGTCGAATGACATCTCGTTACCAGCGACTGTGACAGTTAAGCTCATCAACCCTGACAAAACTGTCAAGTACGAGATGACGAAAGTGATCACAAAACCGTATGTGAATAAGAACATCTCGAACGTGAAATTCCAGCAAGGCGTCCGTCGAATCACAGGAAACGGTGATCCATACGCAATCCTTGAAGTGTGGAGTGGCACGACACGCCTAGGATACACATCGATGGATGGTTTAGGAAAGTTCGATTTCAATCTAGTCCGGGCCTATAAAGAAGGCGAACAACTTCGTTTTGTTACGACTCCCCGTATCGGGAAGCAAGTGACGACAACGATGAAAGCAAAAGACAACACGGCTCCGACGAAGCCGACCGTCAACGAAGTTTCGGCAGTGGCGACAAAAATCACGGGGAAAGCCGAAAAAGGAGCGACAGTTCTCATTACGTATAACGGGCGCACCTATTCGACTAAGGCAAACAACTCAGGTGTATATGCTTATGCCATTAAGAAATGGACGCCAGGAAAAACGGTCTCCGTCCGAGCGAAAGATGCATCAGGGAATTTGTCAGCAACTTCTACACAAATCATTAAATACGTGTTCAAACAGTTCAGTGTGAACACTGTTCGGACGAGTCACATCTACGTGACCGGCAAAGGGCATCCTGGCGCGACGGTACAGGTGTTTAATGGTGCGGCAAAAGTAGGGAAGGCTGTTAAAGTCGATTCAAAAGGCAACTTCAAAGCGTATGTAAACAAGCAACGTCAAAGTAATATGTTGACTGTTGAAATGACACGATCAAGTTATGTGACGAAGCGTGTCAATGTCATCGTCTCTAAATAAAAAATCTCTCAGGATGTCATGTCCTGGGAGATTTTTTTGCAGAACGGGTAAAAAAGAAGTGATTCATGGGTTCACCTTTTTGTAGCCAATCAAGGCAATGGTATGATAATCGCGGGAATCAGGTCCGCGCTGATCTGAGACGTCTGTCATACCGAGCGGCTGGGCAGCAGGGAAGAACTGTTCGCGGACGAGCGTCGTGATCCCGTCCCAGGTCACGTCGCCTTTCCCGTCACAGTAAGTGATGACGAACGACCCGCCTGGCGTTAAGACGCGTTCAATCTCGGCAAGTACCGTGGACATGTCGTCCCAGAAGTAGAGCGTATGGATGCTGAAGACGTGATTGAAACTCCCTTCCGGAAACGGGAGTGTCTCGAGGTCGCCTTCGACGACCTCGGCTCGCCCTGCTTGCAAGGCCGCTCGATTTCGTTTTGAGGCCGAGCGGACGATGGTCGGGGAACGGTCGAGCCCGGTCACGTGCACCTCATCAAAGCTACGAAGCATTTGCGCGATCGCATCACCGGCTCCACAACCGAGGTCGAGGATGCGGTCGCCCGGCTGAACCGCCAACTGTTCAATCGTCCAGTCGACTTCTACCCGGTGTTGACGGACCATCTTCTCGCCGATATACGTCCCGACGATGCCGCGCGGGTTCTCGTATTGGCTGTCGATCCATGTTTGCAGACGCTTCGGGCGCATCGAACCATTCCTTTCTAAATGAAGCAGATGTAAATTTAGTGTAGCACAATCAAAAAATCAGAGAGGGGATGAATCCGTGCGCTCATTTTGGATTTTCGGCAATCAGTTATCACACGACCTCGAGATGCTCGACCACGTCCAAGCCGATGACGTCATCGTCATGATCGAGGCGACGTCACGGGCGATGTGGCGGAAGTATCATAAACAAAAACTCGTCCTCATCTTCTCGGCGATGCGACATTTCGCCGAGGAGTTACGCGAGCGCGGCTTCACCGTCGACTACCACGAGGCCGACTCGTTCCAAGACGCGTGGGACGATCACTTCAGCCGCTTCAATCCCGATGCGATTCACTACACGGCCGTCACCGATGAGCCGATGGAGCGGAAGCTGAAGCAGTTCGGAGACCAGCACGAGCTCATCGAACATACGGACGTGCCGCTCTTCTATTTAACGAAGCAAGAGGCCGTCGACACGCTCGGCAGCGAACCGTGGCGGATGGACCGGTTCTACCGTCATATGCGCAAGCGGTTTGACGTGTTGCTCGAAGACGGGAAGGCAAAAGGCGGCAAGTGGTCGTTCGACGCGGACAATCGCCAGCCGCCAAAGTCCGGGCTCACGTTCCCACCGGCCATCCACTTCCGACCTGACGCCATCACGACAGACGTCATCCGAAAAGTCGAGACGACGTTTTCCGACCACCCTGGACAAATCGAACCGTTCGCTTGGCCGGTAACGCGGGACGAGGCAAGGCGAGCACTCAAGCGTTTCGTCGACGAGCGGCTCGAGACGTTCGGTCCGTATCAGGACGCGATGTTGACCGAAAACCCGGAGATGTCACACAGTCTGTTGTCGGCGGCAATCAATGTCGGACTGCTGACCCCGCATGAGGTCGTCAAAGCGGCATGCGCGACCGACGCGCCCCTTGCTTCAGTCGAAGGGTTCGTCCGCCAAATCCTCGGTTGGCGGGAATACATGCGCGCCGTCTATGTGGCGTTGATGCCCGACTATCGAGACGTGAACACGTTCAACCACGAGCGCGACTTACCTGGCTTGTTTTGGGACGCGGAGACGGACCTGAACTGTATGCACGAGAGTCTGAAGCCGGTCGTCGAGCGGGCGCACAACCATCACATCCAGCGGCTGATGGTGCTCGGTAACTATGCGACGCTGTTCGAGATCTCACCACAACAGACGAGCGACTGGTTCAACGAGATGTATATCGATGCCTACGACTGGGTCGTGTTGCCGAACGTGCTCGGGATGGCACTCCATGCCGACGGGGGACGTCTTGCGACGAAGCCGTACATCGCCTCGGGCAAATACATCGACCGGATGAGCGACTACTGTAAAGGCTGCAAATATAACCCGAAACACACGACCGAGGCTGACGCCTGTCCGTTCAACGCCCTCTATTGGAACTTCATCGACAAGCACGAGGAGCGGTTCTCGAACAACCAGCGCATGAAGATGATGGTCCGCAACTGGCAAGGGCGTGACGACGACGTCAAAGCCGACATCTTGGCGAAAGCGCGACAAACATTGACCGATTCCCCGTGAATCGGTTTTTTTACGTCGTCTTTATAAAATTTTGCACGGGCTTCACGGATGCTTTACATTCATCCGTTACGATAGGACTTGTGAGACCCCTCAACCCAAAGTGAATAGCATTCGGTAGAACATTCGAGAGACCAGCAGAAGCCCACACGTCCGTGACGTCATGTTTCTGGTGGTCCTTTTTTAGAAAGGAATGATTCAGATGAATAGCAATACGCACGCAGTAGAACTTGAAACAAAACAAGGTGATCCTTGTTCGAGTCAACCTAACTCTCAAACGTGGGATGCTATCCCTTCCATCTCTCTTCCGATCGTGACATACAACGTGGTGTCCCGACCTATCACCGTCTACCATGGACAGTTTGATGCGTCTGCCGTTCGATTGGACGTGACACTTCAGACGAGCAGCAATCAGAGTTCAGTATGAAATCGCTCCAGCTACAACATGTTAGAAAAAAGTATGGGGACCGTGAAGTCATAAACGAGCTTGATATGATGGTCGAGGCGGGCGAATGTTTTGCGATTGTCGGCCCGTCAGGCTGCGGAAAAAGTTTGCTCCTTCGCATGATTGCCGGCATGGAGTCGCCGACGAGCGGGACGATCCGCATTGACGGGGTCGCGACGAATCGGTTGAAACCGAAGGAACGAGAGGTGGCGTATTTGTCTCAGCAGGACACGCTCTATCGCTTCTTGACCGTTGAGCAAAACATGGAGTGGTCCTTGCGCGGAAGAGGCTTGACACGTTCAGCGCGACAAGACCGATGCCGTCAGATGGTCAATCTGTTTGAACTGTCCGACCTCATGAAACGAAAACCATACGAACTCTCAGGGGGGGGACGACAACGGATTGCTTTGGCTCAAGCGCTCAGCACGGAATCGCAAATCTACTTGCTCGATGAACCGTTCTCGAACCTTGATGTCAAACTTCGAACGGAACTTCGCGCGAAGCTTCGGCAATGGCAACAACATTTTGGTCTGACGTTTCTGTACGTGACCCAAGACCAGAGCGAGGCGATGTTGATGGCGGACCGGATGATGATCATGAATAACGGTCGCGCTCAGCAAATCGGTAAACCGCTCGACTTGTACAATAAACCGGCGAATACGTTCGTCGCGTCGTTCCTTGGTACACACCCGATGAACTTGACGCCTGTGACGCGAAGTGACAAGGGATGGTCTGTCAACGACGGTCGTCTGTTCCGTCCCTTATTGGTCACGGGAATAGAGCAGGCGATACTTGGAGTCCGACCCGAGCACATCCTGCCGGCGGGAGCAGATGTGACCTTTTATGCCGAGTTGAAAAGGATTAAAGTACTCGGTGCGGAAACCATGCTCACGTTTCATTTAGGGAATGCCGAGTGGATTGCCAAATGGGAAGGTCAATGGCCGCTCGCGATCGGCGAAAAAGTGGCATGTTACATTGCGCCGCGGCATATGACGTTGTTCGACGAGAACGGAGGGCTCCTTGAGACTCGTCCACCGAAGCTGTTTGAGACACTCGAAATCAGACGATGAACGAGAAGCAAGAAGCGGGGACAGCACTGTAGATTCATAGGAAAGAGGCCACCGGGAGCAATTGATGCGCTCCTGACGGCCTCTTGTCATTGTTTCAATATTATCAACAGTTGATTCGACTTCGGAAACATAATCCTGCGCTCATATACGGGGAGTTCACTCAACGTATAAAAAAATGGAACCTTCACTCGAAGGCTCCATTTTTTAAGGTGAATCATTAGTTGGTTACGAGTGAAAGTTCACTGACATTCGTTAGAATCACTTGGTTTCGTCCCGAGCGTTTCGCTTGATATAATGCGTTGTCCGCTGCTTCGGTCATCTTCTGAACCGGCTCCGATTTACCGTGGGCAATCCCGATTGAAGCGGTGATATGAATCGGAGGAAAGTCCTTCAATACGAAAACTTCATCCTCAATCCGCTTACGAATACGTTCAGCGACTTTTTCCACCTTTTCAGGAGTAAGATCATACATTAAAATGACGAACTCTTCACCACCGACACGTGCGACCACATCATGCAATCTCGTTTCAGCCAAAAGCAGTTCAGCAAAGCGTTGTAAAACGAGGTCCCCGTTTGCATGACCATATGTATCGTTGACGCGTTTGAAATGGTCGATGTCTAACGCCAGTACGTTAGACGGCCGATTTTCATTCTCTAGTTCAGACGTATAACGATCCCAGACACGACGGTTGAATAAACCGGTCAAAGGGTCACGCTCGGCGGATTGTTTATAATCTTTCGCTCGTCGTTTCGCCTGCTCAAGGTCAATCGTCAGTACGCTCGAGAGCAACCCGACCAATAGTCCAACCGTCCAAATCGTGGCGATAAGTGTGATATAAGACATGCTCCAGCCGAGATTGATTAATACGGCGATTGATATAACAAATAGCGCCCAGACGTTTAATAGCATACTTTGAAAGAACAGTCGTTCAGACAGACGGCGATGAATCCATATCATACCGAGGCTAACGAACCACGTCGCGATAAAGGCGACGACGGCTTGATCAGTGAATCCAAACAAGAACCGAGTGCTTGCGATAAAGCCGGTCGCGATGAACAATGGCAAACGTGCACCATAAAAAGCGAGCAATACGAGCGGCAAGTGGCGCAAGTCGACACGGACATCCTCGTTCACCTCGACACCGTTAAACATAAGGAACAAGCCGAGCATCCCCGCGAGCATACCGATTAGGACGCCACGACTTCTTGATGAGAAGAATAGTTGTGAGTGAAACACTTTGGAAATCAAATAAAAGCCGGTAAAAGCGACACAAGCATTAACGAATAGAGAGATAATTGGCATAAAATCACGACCTTAGTCACAGAGTATACTTTAACCGTAACAGACTGCAAAAACTTGTCAAATCCGAAAATATTTTTTGAAGAAAACTGTAAAAATAAGATGGTTCAATGTATTCAAACTACTGATTTACTAGTGGTTCACATGACTGAAAGCATTAAAAATAAGAGGAACACCCAAATCAATGGTTGATCCTCTCACTTCAATGCAGCATAGTATTTCCCTATTAAAATTTCGGCGAATTAGAATACATAGTTCAACATCACGCCTTTTTCTTCGTTCCTTTAAAAGCGAAGAACATCGCGATGCCGATCCCAATCCCGAGCCACCAGTTGTCGAACAACAGTCCGAAGATGAGAATAAAGGCGACGGCGACCGGGAGTGCTAAATATCCACGTTGTCGTTTCATTTGATTCATCCTTTCCCTACGTCTCTCTTTGACTGTTCCCGGAAGCGGAATGATTCATTCGAAAAGAAACCGTTTTCATAAAAATGGCTCAACATCAACGTTTGTCTAAAAGATGAACATTGTTATTTTCATGTGAAATAGTGAGCAATTACATCTATCCATCCGTAGAAAAGCCTGTTATATTTTAATTGTGATAAACTTCACAATAAGAAATCATACATGGGTCATATTATAGGAGGAAGAGAAGATGATTACATTTTTTATTGCACTAGGATTATTATTGGTCGGGTACCTCGTCTACGGCCGTTACGTCGAGAAGACGTTCGGCATCAAGGAGGAACGGACGACGCCCGCCTATGCGTCTCAAGACGGTGTCGACTATGTACCGATGGGGAAAAAACGTAACTCGATGATCCAACTGTTGAACATCGCCGGTGTCGGTCCGATCTTCGGTCCGATCATGGGAGCACTCTACGGTCCGGTCGCATTCCTTTGGATCGTGGTCGGGTCAATCTTTGCCGGGGCGGTGCACGACTACTTGACCGGGATGATCTCGCTCCGTAACAACGGCGCACACTTGCCGCAGCTCGCTGAGAAGTTCCTCGGTCGCTCGCTCCGTCACGTCGTCAACGGGTTCGCGCTCTTGTTGCTACTGCTTGTCGGGACGGTGTTCGTCACGTCACCGGCCAATATGATCAACAACTTGTTCGACGGTAATGCGTCAACGCTCGCCTGGGTGCTCCTCGCCATCTTCGGCTACTACATTTTGGCGACGCTCTTACCTGTCGATAAGATCATCGGGCGCATCTACCCGTTCTTCGGGGCACTCTTGTTGATCAGCGCCGTCGGCATCGCCGTCAGCCTGTTCGCCCAAGGCTATCAGGTCCCTGAGATGACGTTCACGAACATGCACCCGGACGGCTTGCCGATCTGGCCGCTCTTGTTCTTCACGATCTCGTGCGGCGCGCTCTCAGGATTCCACGCGACGCAGTCGCCGATCATCTCGCGGACGACGATGAAAGAGAGTAATGGCCGCAGCATCTTCTACGGCATGATGATCGTCGAGGCTGTCATCGCCATGATCTGGGCAGCGGCCGCGATGGCGATCTTCGAACCGGGTCAACTGCTCGCGATGATCAACGCCGGCACACCGGCGCTCGTCGTCCAAGAAGTGGCGACGCTCATGCTCGGCAGCATCGGCGGCACGCTCGCCATCCTCGGCGTCATCGTCTTGCCGATCACGTCAGGTGACACGGCGTTCCGTAGCGCCCGGATGATCATCGCCGACTACATGAAGATCGCGCAGAAGAAGTTCGCATCGCGCCTTTGGATCGCACTCCCGTTGTTCGCCATCTCGTTCATCTTGACGAAAGTCGACTTCCGTCTCCTCTGGCAATATTTCAACTGGGCCAACCAGACGACGGCGGTCATCGCCTTGTTCGTCGGGGCGACGTACTTGTACATTAAAGGACGCAACTACTGGATTGCGCTCGTCCCGGGGACGTTCATGTTGTATGCGGTCTGGTTCTATATCTTGACGGCACCGATCGGCTTCAAGATGGACGGAATCATTCCGTACGTCATCGCGACGGTCGGGACGGTGACATTGTTCGGCTTGTTCTTCAAGCACGCCAAAGCGATGCGCGCCCAAGATCTCGAGTGCGACGCACCGGTTCGAAAAGCCGCATAACAAACAGGGGCCTGGCATACATTGCCGGGCCCCTTTGTTGATCAGTCATATAAGTAAATCGAGAACGTCGTCCCTTCTCCGTACACGGAGTCGGCGTGGATGCCCCAGCCGTGCGCCTCGGCGATCCGTTTGCAGATGCGCAGGCCGAGCCCGGTCCCTTTGATCGGACGGTGGGAGTCGGAGTCGACCCGGTAGTACTCGTCAAAGATGTACGGGATGGACTCAGGAGGGATACCGATGCCTGGGTCACGGACGGATAAGACGAGCGTCGTATCGTCCATCGAGCCCGTGATTCGGATCGTCCCGCCTTTCGGTGAATACTTGATGGCGTTGCCGATCAAGTTGTGAAGCAGTTGCAACAACTTCTCCTGGTCGGCCTCGATCGTCGCGTCGCAAGTGGACAAGACGACCTGGTGATTGGGGGATGTCGTCTCATAATGGGCGACAATGCCTTCAAGAACCGGTTTGAGTGCGAACGTCGACAGCGTCAGCAAGTCCGCGGAGTAGTTGACGCGTTGATAGTCGAGGAAGTTATCGACGAGCCGTTCGAGTCGCTCCGCTTCTCGCTTCACGAGCGTCAGCATGCCGTGCGTCTTTTCGTTATCGGTATGTTGGTACATGAGCAGTTCGGTGTAGCCGCTGATGGCGGTGAGCGGTGAGCGGAACTCGTGCGACAGCTCGGCTAAAAATGAGTCTTTCTGCTCCTCGAACCGGCGCGCTTCGGTCTCGTCGCGCCAGAGGATGAACACGCCGCGCGGGGTATAGGTGAAGTTCAAGATGAGTTGCAGCGTCCGGTCGCCGAGCTGGAAATAGTGGGGTTTCATACTCGGACAGCAGCCGAAGCGATTGTCGAGCAATTCTTCCCAAAAAGACGTCACGGCAACCGGGTCGGCCCCGTTCCGTTCGAACACATCATGGAAGAAGCGGCTCAAGGTCTTGAAATCGCTGAAGCGCCGTGTCGTCAGCGACGGACAGAAGGCACGGAGCGGTTGGTTCGTATACAGGTGGTTGCGGGTAAAATCGATATAACAGACGGCATCCTGCACTTCCTCGATGAGTGAAGCGATGGGAGAGTGCGGCAAGCGTCGTGTTGAATAGTTCGGGATGGCTCGTTTTGGACGTGTTCGGCCGTGCCTTGCGGATGAACGATAAAATCGGTTTCGGTCCATGCGTCGGCCTCCTCTCTACGATGTCGATTGATCTGTCTCTATTATACGACATTGTGCAGTATTTCCCTATATAGTCCATGGACCTACCTAAAAATGAGAGGAAATCGGGACGGTCGGCACAAATTGTTCAAACACAAACAGACGAAGCTGTACGACAATGAGAAGAGGAGGCGATATGATGAAGCAAGCGATTTTAGTGACCGGTGCGACCGGGAACGTCGGACAATACGTTGTGAAGTATTTAGAGAATCGAGGGGAAGCCGTCGTCGCGGCCGGGAGCAGGGTGGACGAGCTGCAGCGGCGCTTCCCGATGGCGGCACGACACGTCGAACTCGATTTTGAAAATCCGGACACATACGAAGCGGCGCTCGACGGGGTCGATCGCGTCTTTTTGATGCGTCCGCCACAGATCGGGGACGCGGACGTGTTCGTTCCGTTCATTGAGGCGATGGCCGAACGTTCGATTCGACTCGTCGCCTTTCTTTCACTCATGGGCGTCGAGACGAATCCGTTCCCGCCACACTATAAGATCGAGAAGTACATCGAGCAATCAGGTGTTCCATCCGTTCATATTCGGCCAGGTTTCTTCATGCAGAACGTGACCGGCGTCCACGCCGAGGAGATCCGTCAAGACGACGAGATCTTCATCCCGGCCGGTAACAGTCAAGTCAGCTTCATCGACGCCGAGGATATCGGCAAGGCGATCGCGCACGTCTTCGCCGACCCGGAGTCACATCGCAACACGGCCTATACGCTCACCGGACCCGAGGCGCTCGATTATGTCGACATCGCCAACCAATTGACGATTCTGACCGGGCGGCGCATCACGTACGCCAAGCCGAGCATGCTGCGCTATCGCTCACACTATATTCAGGAACGTGGTCTGGATCCAGCGTATGTGAATGTGACGATGGCGCTCTACCTCATGACACGGCTCGGGACGGCGAAGGCGGTGACGGACGACTTTGAACGGTTGACCGGGGAGAAGCCACGTTCGTTTGCTGAGTTCGCACGTGATCACGTAGATACGTTCCGGCGCTAAAAAATACACCTTCATCCTTTAGCGGATGAAGGTGTATTTTTTAGAATAACGTATACGGGTTGACGCTGTTGGCGGCTGTCGAGCCGCTATAGACGTACTTGTTTTTATGGATCTCGAAGTGGAGGTGGCTCCCGAACGAGTTGCCGGTATTCCCGATCGTCCCGATGTTCGCGCCTTTCGAGATCGATTGGCCTTTGACGACGTTCAACCGATCCATGTGGGCATAGACGCTCGTGTACGCTTGGCCGTTGATCGTATGCGAGATCATGACGTGGTTCCCGTAGGCGCCATAGTTTCGGGCGACGATGACTTGACCGGAAGCGGCCGCTTGGACCGGTGTCCCTTTGACGGCCGCGATGTCGATGCCGTTATGGAACGTGTAACCGTACTTTCCGCTCGCCGGGCCATACCCTTGCGACAATCGGCCTTTCGCCGGCATGATGAATTTAGCCGCCGTGGCCGCCTTCAATGCCGTACCGCTATATTTTTTGACATATGTACTCGCTACATATTTCGTGCTGCCGTTGTAATTGATTTTCGTCCATGAGCCGGTCGCCCCTAGATACGTGAACGATTGACCGAGCTTGGCGCTGCCGACTTTTTTGTAGGCGGTCGATGGACCGGTCCGCACGTTCAAGCTGTTCGTTGTGATTTTAACTTTATAAGAAGTGGCTGCCTCTACCGGTGTTGACGTTTGAAGCGTCAAACCGGAAACGAGAAGTGCGCCGAGAGTAATTGTCATTAATTGTTTTTTCATTTTTTGGTAAATCCTTTCGGTCAGTTAACAGGGCGACGGAACGATGCTTTTCTTAACCTTCTTTAGGAATTTTACCATCAAAAAATATAATTAAATATGTCATTTATATTTCAAAAAAATATATTGAAATTTATTCTTAAAGTTCGCAATTCTTTCACAAGCATCAAGTAACATAGTCGCCTTGTCTGACTATGTGCAAACAAAACGGCCACATCCTTTTTAAAAGGGTGTGGCCGTTTCGCGTGTGTCTTTTAGTATTCAGATAGTTCTTCCTCTGTGACCCACTTATGATTGGTCACTTTCTCGCCAGACTCTAAAGTGAAGTCAATCATATAGACGGTCGTCTCTTCGACGGAATCGATAGTAGCGGTCGTACCGTCCATGCCTTCCATATGTTCGGCCTCGACGTCGACCTCATCACCGATCTTGTATGGGGAAGCTATCGCATCTTCAATTTCTTCATGGATGATCCACTTATGATCCTCGACGCGTTCACCACCATGCATCGGTTCATACGAGATACTGTAGACGAACGTGTCGTAAGCACCGACGATGGTGGCCTCGGCACCTTCCATTCCCGGCATATGTGCTTCTGTGATGATGGCTGTGTCACCGACAGCATACTCAGGGTCCTCGGCCGCTGTTAAATCACCTGGCACGTCACCAGAGCCTGACATGTCCATTCCCGAGTGGTCGGTCCCGTCCATCGTCTCTTCCATCTGTTCACCCATGTCAGTCTCGTTCGACGTCGCTTCCTCATCGCCGCCGCATGCCGCGAGCAACCCGCTGAGCGAGAGTGCGATCGTCATCATTGCTAGTTTTTTATGCAAATTCATGATTTTCCCTCCGTACATGTTATTTGTTGACGCGCAATTGCCCCATCATTCCGTTCTCTTCATGCTCGAGAATATGACAGTGATACATGAACGTCCCTGTTTCTTTAAACGTCATCTCGATTTTTACTTTTTCACCTGGGGCGACGGCGACCGTGTCTTTCCAGCCTCGTTCATTGTCAGGGGGCGGGTTACCGTCCCGTTCGAGAATCCGGAACTGGACGCCGTGGACGTGGAACGGATGGGTCATGCCGCCCATCATGTCTTTTCGGTTGTAAATCTCCCACACCTCGGTCGTCCCTTGCTGCACGTCGATGTCGATCCGGCCCGGGTCGAACTGTTTGCCGTCAATCGTCACCATGTTGCCCATGCCGAACAATGTGAGGCGTCGATCGGCAACGCTTGAGTCGTTAGAGACAGAAGCTCCTTCAAAGGCATCGATCCATTCGCCGTCTTGGTCGATTCGATCACGCACCGTGAAAGTCGTGAACGGGATCCCATCCGCTTGAAGGGCGATGTCGTCCCCAAGTGACAGGTCTGAAAAGTCGATTAAGATCTCGGCTCGTTCGCTAGGTGTGAGCGTCAACGTTTTGAGTGATACTGGTTTGTCGAGCAACCCGCCGTCGGTCGCGATTTGTGTGAACGGTTCTCCGTTCGATAGTGAGAAGTCGAGATTCCGTGCGTTGGAGCCGTTGACGAGACGGACGCGTAACGTGTTCGTCGTCACGTCGAACGTCGCATTAATCGCCCCGTTCGCGAGGAGCGTATCGCCGACCGTGCCATCGATGTTCATCTGGCGGTCGTAGTCGAGGCGGCCGTCGTCTGTGAACAGACGGTCCTGTACGATGAGCGGGATGTCATCGACGCCGTACTCGTTCGGGATGTCGGTTTCGGCACTTTCATCCGTCACGTACAAGAGTCCGGCCAACCCTCGATACACTTGCTCGGCTGTATCTCCCATCGGATGGGGATGAAACCAGAGAGTACCTGGTTCTTGGTCGATGTCGAGACGAACTTGGTGTTGTTCGCCCGGATTGATCAATTGGTGGGGCCCACCGTCTTGTTTTCCTGGAATGACGAGACCGTGCCAATGGAACGAGGTCGGATCATTCAACTGATTGATCGTGTTGATATACACGGTCTTTCCTTTTGGCAATTCGATCATCGGGCCGAGCAAATCCCCATTATAGCCGAGCGTCTCGGTTTGAGCGCCCGCGCTCAAAAACTGACTGTCACCTATTTGCGCCCGAACGGTGTAATAGAGCTCGTCTTCCGTGACGCGATCTGGTCGCAGCCGTTCGGGGATCGGGAGCGGTTTGGCCGGCTCAATCGAGGAGACGAGATCGATGGAGTTGCCACGTCCCATCCCGCCGTTGCCGTGCATCATGCCAACATCGTCCCGGTCTCCCATGAAGAATCCGTTTCCCATCATCCAGCGTCCGGGAGCGAACGTGAACAACAAGAGGAGCAGTCCAGTGACGATACTTAAGATACCCATCCCGATAACCCATTTCATTACGCGGTTCATAAGGCATCATCCTTTCCATTTAAAGCGAGTGCCCATTTAGTTATACCAACGAATTATGAAATATTTGTTAAATGATAAAAGTTGTTTCTACATACCCAATGGGGGTATGTAGTGTGTATAGGAGGTGGTCGATGTGGAACATGCACATCATGGACACGTGGAAGCACACGACTCGCATGCAACTGGACATGAAGGGATGATTGAAGCGTATAAGCGTCGATTTTTTGTCTCGCTAGGTTTGACGGTCCCGATCCTACTTCTCTCAGACATGATTCAACAATGGGCCGGTTTTGAACTCGCGTTTCCTTATGACAAGGAGATGCTTTTCGTGTTGGCGACCATCGTCTATATCTACGGGGGATGGCCGTTCTTGAAAGGCAGTGTGGACGAATTGCGTCAAAAGAACCCGGGGATGATGATGCTCATCGGGCTGGCGATCAGTGTCGCTTACTTCTATAGTGTCGCCATCGTGTTCGGATATGGACACGGGCATGACTTCTTTTGGGAACTGGCGACGTTGATCGTCATCATGCTGCTCGGCCATTGGATTGAGATGCGCTCGATCATGGGAGCATCTAACGCGTTGCAACAACTCGTTCGCCTGCTACCGAGCGTCGCACATCGGCGGAACGGGGACGCGATCGAAGAGGTCCCGGTGTCTGCCTTGAGCGTCGGGGACGTGATTCTCGTCAAACCAGGTGAGCAGATCCCGGTCGATGGTGAGTTGCTCACAGGACGGACGACGATTGACGAATCGATGCTGACCGGCGAGTCGATGCCTGTCGAGAAAGAGACGGGAGACACCGTGATCGCCGGGTCGATCAATCAAGAAGGCAGTATGACAATTTCGACGACGAGCACGGGAGAGAGCACGTACTTGTCCAAAGTCATCGAATTGGTCAAGGAGGCCCAACAATCCAAATCGAAAACGCAAAACCTCGCCAACCGGGCTGCCAAACTCTTGTTCTATGTCGCGGTCGGCGCGGGTGTGTTGACGTTCATCATTTGGCTTTCGCTCGGTTACCCGGTCAGTATGGCCGTCGAACGGATGGTCACGGTCATGGTCATCTCTTGTCCGCATGCGCTCGGACTTGCGTCGCCGCTCGTCGTGGCCGTCTCGACATCTCTTTCGGCCAAACGTGGGCTGTTGATCCGCAATCGGACACAGTTTGAAGAAGCGCGTCATCTCGATGCTGTCATTTTTGATAAGACGGGCACGTTGACGCAAGGTAATTTTGGCGTGACTGATATCGAAGCGACATCTTCGTATACGGAAGACGAGGTGTTGCGTTTGGCGGCTGCGGTCGAGACGGCGTCCCAACATCCGCTGGCCCAAGGGATTCTTCGGGAAGCGGACGACCGGGGCTTAGCGTTACCCGACGTCGTCGATTTTGCCTCGATCACCGGTATCGGATTGGAGGGACGTGTCGACGGGGCAAAAGTCCAAGTCGTTAGTCCACGTTATATTCGTGAACAAGGTCTCTCGATCGACGAAGCGTCGTTCGAGGAACTGTCAGCCGCTGGAAAGACCGTCGTCTTCACGCTTCGAAACAGCGAGCTGGTCGGGATGATCGCCCTCGCCGATATGGTTCGGGACGAGGCGAAAGAGACCGTCCGCGCGTTGAAAGAGCGTGGTGTCCGTTCAATCATGTTGACCGGTGATAATCGGAAAGTGGCCAACTGGGTCGCGTCCCAACTGCAAATCGAGGAAGTCTACGCCGAGGTGTTGCCGGATGACAAATCACGACAGGTCCAATCCGTGCAAGCGGACGGAAGCAAAGTGGCGATGGTCGGCGACGGCATCAATGACGCACCGGCCTTGGCGCAAGCAGATGTCGGCATCGCCATCGGAAGCGGGACCGACGTCGCCGTCGAGACGGCCGACATCGTCCTCGTCCGCAGCAACCCGAAAGACGTGTTGTCGATTCTTGATCTATCTCGCAACACGTACAACAAGATGATCCAAAACCTGTGGTGGGCCGCCGGGTACAACGTGATTGCCATCCCGCTCGCGGCCGGTGTCTTGGCCCCGATCGGGATCCTCTTATCACCGGCGGTCGGGGCGGTCTTGATGAGCCTCAGTACCGTCATCGTCGCGCTTAACGCCCGGACGCTCAAGCTTTAACATAATTAAGCGAGAATTCTCCCACCTCTAAGCGTCTGGGGCGAAGCCCAGCGTAGGTGGGAGATGAATCGCCCGTACATAAACCTCTTGGCCACCCCTGTGACAGATATGACGAACATAAGTTCGTGATTCCGTCAGATTTCCCTTCCCCCGTCGCGGGTATCGGATGAGGAAGGCGCGTATCACGATCATCGGCCGAGAGGAGGCGGAGACATGCTGAAGGGCTACAAATACAGGCTCCACCCGACGGCGGAACAGGCCGATTTCCTGGTCAGGACGATCGGCTGTGCCCGGTTCATCTACAACAAGCTGCTCGAGGACCGCATCGCCCTCCACGAGGAGGCGAAGGCTGGGACCGGCCCGAAGCGCAAACTGCCGACACCCGCCTCGTACAAGCCCCTGTTCCCGTTCCTCGCCGAGGCGGACAGCCTCGCGCTCGCCAACGCGAAGCTGCACCTCGACACGGCGTTCGCGAAGTTCTTCGCCGGGACGGCCGGCTTCCCGGTGTTCAAGTCGAGACGGAAGGCGCGCGCCTCCTACACGACGAACAACCAGCACGGCACGATCCGCATCGAGGGGGACCGGGTCCGGCTCCCGAAGGTCGGGTTCATCCGCTTCACACAGCACCGAATCTTCGACGGCGAGATCCGGTCGGCGACCGTGGCGATGACGAAGACGGGCAAGTTCTTCGTGTCGCTCCTCGTCGAGCAGCCCGACGAGCCGTGGGTCCCGGCCGAGCACAAGATCGGGATCGACCTCGGCCTCGGGCACTTCGCCGTCATGACGAACGACGCGCTCGTCACGGAGAAGGTCCCGAACCCGCGCAACCTGCGCGAGGCCGAGGAACGGCTGAGACGAGCGCAGCGCGCGCTTTCCCGCAAGAAGCCCGGCAGCAGGAACCGCGAGAAGGCACGGCTCGTCCTCGCGAAGAAACACGAGCGGGTCAAGAACCGACGGCACGACTTCCTCCACAAGCTGTCGCGACGCATCGTCGACGAGAACCAAGTCGTCGTCGTCGAGACGCTGAAGCCGAGGGAGATGATGCAGGACCGCCGCCTGGCGAAGTCGATCGGGGATGCCGGGTGGGGCGAGTTCGTCCGCCAGCTGGAATATAAGGCGAGGTTCTATGGACGGACGCTCATCAAGGCCGACCCGTGGTTCGCCTCGACCCAGGTCTGTTCGTCCTGCGGCGAGAACGGCGGGAAGAAGGGTTTGGACGTCCGCGAGTGGACATGCGACGCATGCGGGGCGCACCATGACCGCGACGTCAACGCGAGCCTCAACCTGTTGGGTCTCGCGGACTGAAACACTCCAGGGCAGGGACTGCCCGACGAGCTTGTCCACAACCGTGGCTGGTCAAAGCACGGTCTTCCCAAGAAGCTCCCACTTCAAGTTGCGAAGCAAATAAGTGGTGAGTAGTTCACCAAATTTTTCATCTTTGGTCCCTATACTAAGAGGGATGCTAAAGATGGAGGGATTCAGAATGAAACGTAAACGACTCATGCCCATGTTATTGACGACGATGCTCCTTGCCTCGTGCGGGACAGGAACGCCGGTAAATGAAGCAACGCCGCCTGTCGCCGAGAAAACGGAGCAGGAGACCGAACAAAAGGTGGACCGGTGGAAACCGGCCGCGTCGGGGCTGGCGGTATCGCATATCCACGGTGCCGGATTTTGGCAAGACGGGCGCCCCGTCATCGCGACGCATGCGGGATTGATGGAATATCGACAGGATGGATGGTACGAGCTGACGTCGAATCGACATGACTATATGGGCTTCGAGCTCGTTGCCGACGGTTTTTACGCGAGCGGGCACCCGGAAGAAGATTCACCGTATGACAATCCGCTCGGCGTCGTCCGTGGGACCGACAAAGGCGAGACGCTCGAGATCCGTTCGTTGGAAGGTGAGGCCGATTTTCACTATATGAGCGTAGGCTATGCATCAGAAAGCATTTACGTGTATCTAGAACAAGCGACGACCGAGCTGACTCCAGGATTTTATCGCTCGTCCGATGGTGGAGTGTCATTTGAACCGATGGAGATGACTGGGATCGACGGTGCGGGCATCGCCGGCATCACGGCGGACGCGACCGAACCGAAGCGTGTCTTCGTGTATGGGCCGGACGGCGTGCTCATGTCAACTGACGGGGGCGACACGTTCGCGTCGTTCATCGATGGGGCCGATGTCGTGACGATGGCATCGACAGACGAAAAGGTGGCTTATATCAAAAAAGGAGACGCCTCGTTTGAATTGATTGTCTATGATATGAACCAAGAAACGGA
Organism: Exiguobacterium sp. SH3S3; assembly: GCF_004337115.1. Classification (NCBI taxonomy): domain Bacteria; kingdom Bacillati; phylum Bacillota; class Bacilli; order Caryophanales; genus Exiguobacterium; species Exiguobacterium sp. SH3S3. The sequence goes on along the minus strand of NZ_SJUU01000015.1, from coordinate 6,001 downwards.
GACGCCTCTTGAGTTGCCTGCGTTGGCAGATGGGGATGTGCCGATCGAACTGGTCTTCGAACAAGGTCGCTTCTTACTTGCGACGTCTAGTAACAGTGTGTACGTATTTGAAAACGAGAAATGGACCGAGCTGTTGACAGCCGGAAAAGTGAACTGAAAAATAGCCATTGCCTCCCCGGGCAATGGCTATTTTAGTGGCGTGGTAACGTGACGAAAAACACCGTCCCGGCACTGTCCGATTCGACGGTCAACGTGCCGTCATGAAGTCTGATGATCTGATGGGCGATGGCGAGTCCGAGCCCGCTCCCGCCTGTACGCCGGGACCGCGATTTCTCAACGCGATAGAGGCGGTCAAAGATGTGCGGCAAGTCTTGATCGGGAATGCCTTTGCCGTCATCGCGAATCGTGAAGCAGAGTGATTCGGCAGTGAGCGTCACATCGAAAAAGACGTGCCGGGCCTCGCTATGCTCGATCGCGTTGTGGCCGATGGCGCGGAACACCTGTAAAATCCGGTTGCGGTCCAGGTGTAAGCCGACGCCTTCCATCGCACAGGCGGTGCGGCTCTCAAAGGTGATCGGCGTCACACGAAACATCGTGCTGAGCACTCGGCGTAAATCTTCGCATAGCGCGCCGGCAGCGACTTCTTCCCGATGCAACGTGAACGTGTTCTCGTCCAACTGGGCGAGTTGGAACGCATTCTCGACGAGTTCGGTGAGCGCCTGGCTCTCTTCGAGGATCGTTTGGATCGACTGTTCTTTTAGCGATGCCGGGGTTTGCGGTTTTGACGCAATCTCGGCATAGCCTTGCAAATAGGTGAGCGGCGTCTTGATCTCATGGGCGAGGTCTGACAAAAATTGATTGCGCTCTTTGCGGAGACGGGATAGTTCGAGCGACATCGCTTCGATGGAACGGGCCAACTCACCGATCTCGTCTTCTCGAGACGTCGGAAGCGTCAATTCATCCGGATTGGTCAAGACGTTTTCGGTCGCCCGCCGCAACAGCTGGATCGGGTTCGAGATCAACCGGCTGAGTAAGAGGAACGTCAAGATCGTGATGACGACGGCGACCCCGGTGATATAAAGGAAGCGAATCTGGAGCCGGTGACTGATGCCGTGGATGATCTCGGTCGGGAGAAACATGTACACGTAGCCGTCGCGCGTTTGCTCCATCGACTCAACCGGCGCCCGGACGGCGAGGTACGGCTCGTTCTCCCAATCGTCTTCGAGAACGGTCGTCGCATCCGCATTGCCTTCGTTTGCCTCGGTTCGTACGAGCGTCGCCAAAGCGGACGGGAACCGATTGGACGTCTGTAAAATCGAGTGATCGGGTGCCGTGATCGCGACTTTCGTGTCGGTCTCACTCTCCATCGTGGCCACGTGACCGATCGTCTCGTCGTCGAAACTCATCGCCAAGACGTTTGCATGGCTTTCGGCCCTCGATTCGAGTCGGTCAATCTCTTCGACGACGCGTTCCCCGAGCAGCGTGTGGTAAAGCAGTAAGAACAACACACCTTCGATCAACAGCGTCGTCAACAAAAAGATCAAGCTGATCCGGAACGGGAGACTGTTACGACGAAACTTCATGTCCCTGGACGCTCCTCGGTCCAGCGGTAACCGCGTCCCCATACGGTCTTCAAATAGTCGTCGATCGGGAATCCGGCCTCCCCGATCTTGTCGCGAATCATCCGGATATGGGCGTCGACCGTTCGCGGGTCGGACTCGGATGAATAAGGCCAGACCAGGTCGTACAGGTCCATCCGATTGTACAGTCGGTTCGGATGTTGCAAAAACAGTTTTAAAATGGCCGTCGCTTTCGGCGTCAATACGATCTCTTGCTCTTGATAGAGGATGCGACCGCTCGCTTCCTCATAGCGCAATTGACCGTAGCTGACGTTCGTCATCCGGCTGCGCCGCAATACGGCACGGATGCGAGCCAGTAAGACGTTTCCTTCGAACGGCTTCGTCACATAATCGTCCGCACCCGCATCCAAACCGCGAATCGTCGTCTCGCTGTCCGATCGAGCCGTCAACAAGACGACGGGCAGTTCAGCGTCGAGCGCTTTGATTTGGCGACACAACGTGATGCCGTCGGTGCCGGGCATCATGATGTCTAACATGACGAGGTCCGGACGCTCCGAAATGAGCTCCATCGCTTCTTGTCCGTCCGCCGCCTCGATGCACGTGTAGCCGTCATCTTCAAGGAATAGACGAAGGAGGCGTCTCATCTTCACCTCGTCATCGACAATCAAGATTTTCATCGTTCATCCTCCTTCTCCATGCGCGTATCTCGTTGTGTAACGGTTTCGGGATACGTGTCGCGTTTTCCTTTATCAATCGCTGTCATGAAAAAACTGACGGACGAGAGTGGGCTCGTCAAACGAGACGAACGTACCTTTGACGCGTTCGACGCGGTCGTGTCCTTTTCCGAAAATCACACCGCAATCGTAGTCGTTCATCCGTTCACAAAAGAAGCGGATCGCGTCTTCGCGATTATCAAAACTTGCTAGCTGATCGTGTCGTTTGCCGGCCAAGTCGTCAAGAATCTGTTGCGGGTCTTCATGACGCGGGTCATGGACCGTCAAGAGAAAGTCGGCCCCGGAAGCGGCGACGATGTCGGTCATAATCCCGCGTTTCGTCCGGTCCCGTTCACCGGCAGCACTGAGCAGGACAAGCACTCGTTCGTGACGCCTCGTCAATGCGGCGACGACTTTTGCGATCGCGTCCGGGGTATGGCCGTAATCGATATAGACGGGAGTCGTGATACCCGTCACGCGCTCGAGCCGGCCGCTCGGCAAGCGCAGAGACGTCAGATGGGGAAGCACCGCGTTGAGCGGTACACCAGTTTGTCGGACGATGCTGAGCGCACATAGGGCGTTGTCGAGGTTGTAGTCTTCTTGAAACGGAAGTGCCGACGAACTCGTCTGCCCGTCCGTCGTAAGGACGAAACGGTCACCCTCGGCGTGGCCGTGCAGATCGGCGACAAGCGTATGTCGACTGAATGTGACATGCCTCACCGGTGCCGAGGCGACCGACTGCATGAGCACATGATTCGGGTCGTCACGATTGACGATGGCGCTCCCATCGTCCGTGATTTGGGCGAGGAGCTGGGCTTTCGTATACGCATACGTCTCCATCGTCCCGTGATAGTCCAAGTGATCGTGTGACAAATTGAGGAATGAGGCCGTATTGAACGACAAGCCCGCAATCCGTGTCTCCGCGATGGCTTGGGACGACACTTCAATGAGACAGTCCGTCACGCCCGAGGCGACCATTTGGGCGAGATACCGATTGATCGTCAAGGCGTCAGGCGTCGTATTCGACGTTTCGAGCGTCCGTCCGGCATACGTGACGCCGAGCGTTCCGATCAAACCGGCCGACATGCCGAGGTGGTCGAACAATTGATGGGCGAGAGATGTCGTGGTCGTCTTACCGTTCGTCCCGGTGACGCCGTGGAGACGTAGTTTTGTGGATGGGTGATCATAAAACGTGCCGGCAAGTTCGGCCAAAGCGGCTTTCGTGTCCCGACAGTAGATGACGGGGACCTGAGCGTCGATCGGCCGTTCGGCGATCACCGCGACCGCCCCGTTATGAATCGCTTCGTTCACGAAATCATGGCCATCATGACGATATCCCGAGATACAGACGAATAAAAAATTTTGTTTAATTTCTTTTGAAGAGAAGGAAATCCCTTCGATCACGGTCTCGTCAGGACGGTCTAAATATGTCCATGACATGATCTGTTTCAAGCCAGTCAACAAGTCTTGCAATGTTTTTGCCACGTCTTTGTTTCTCCTTTGTCGCGAAAGTCCATTTTGACAGTATAGCCCCTGTTTGTGAAAAAGAAGTGAAATGGAAGAAGTGTGGGCTCAGAGGGGTGAATAATGGTGTTTCAAAAAAAAAAGAACAGGAAAAGAAATACGTAGAAGCAAATTATAGAAAGGCGGGAGAGAACGATGAAAGCTTACATGAAATTTGGATTAATGATTTTAGTGTCGACGTTCCTTATGTACTGGCTCATGTTTTTGAATGTGTACCAGCTCGACCACATCTTCTTCAGTCAGACGCGGCTCTATATGGCACTCATCATGGGATCGGTCATGGCGTTCGTCATGCTGCTCTTTATGTGGGGGATGTACAAAAACAAGAAACTGAATGCCATCATCTTAGGGGCAAGTGCGCTCGTGTTCGCGCTGTCGCTTTGGCTCGTCCGCAGCCAGACGACGGTCGATGACGTCAGTTGGATGAGAGCGATGATCCCGCACCACTCGATCGCCATCTTGACGAGCGAGCGGGCGGAGATTGAAGACCCGCGCGTGAAGCAATTGTCAGAAGAAATCATCGAGGCACAAGAGCGCGAGATCGCCGAGATGAAGCGGTTGATCGAAGAGTTGGAGCAAAAAGAAGAGGAAGCGAAAGCAGACGTGGCCGAATAAAGCGGCCACGTCTGTCAGTTTCCAATCAGCGGATAGTCATGAACATATTGCCGTGCCTCGATTTCATCGAGCATAAAGTGGGCGACATCGGCCCGGTCAATCATCGGTTTGTCGAAAGCGAAATAACCGGTCCGATACTGCTCTGTCTTCGGACCTTCTGACAGACGAGGACAACGGACGACCGTCCAATCGAGCCCGCTCGCTTCAAGGATCCCTTTTTGCGTATAACTATCGCGAAGCAGATCGCTCGCGAGCGTCTTCATGAGCGTCTCGGCAAAACGGCTCATAAACTTCTGTTTGACGTCTTTTGGTACTTTGACGGTCGCGCCGGTCAAGTTGATGACCCGTTTCACACCGTACTCATGCATCGCGGCGACGACGTGTGACGTCGCTTTTTCGAGGATATCTTTGTTCGACGTCTTCGTGTGGCCGAGTGCCATCACGACAGCGTCCGTTCCTTCGACGGTCCGGAAGACGTCCGCCCGATTTTCGGCATTTCCGCGGATAACTGTGAGCCGGGCGTGGGTGATGCCGAGTTTTTCTGGCGTCCGGACGAGCGCTTTCACGTCATGGCCTTGTTCGAGTGCTTGGGCGATCAACTCACGACCCGTTCGCCCGCTCCCTCCAAATAGTGCGATGTTCATTTCGCTCACTCCTTCATTGTTAGTAGATATGTTTAGCGTACCCGTTCACGTATATAATTAGAAGTACGCACAATTCTGTCATATACTATCTTTAAAGATACTAAAGGAGTGAATCCTATGCAGGAGTGTCCAGTTGAAACAATCGTGCAAAAGATTTCCGGGAAATATAAGATGTTGATTCTTCATCGGCTCGGCACGCTCGGGACGAAGCGCTTCAACGAGCTGTGCCGCTTGTTCCCACAGGCGACGCCACGGACGATGACACGGCAGTTGCGGGAGCTCGAACACGACGGACTGATCATTCGGACCGTATATTCGGAAATTCCCCCTCGCGTCGAGTACAAGTTGTCAGAAGAAGGTCGATCGCTCTTTCCGATTTTAGAGCAGCTCGGACGCTGGGAGTATGAGCGCCAAGGACTACCTCATGTTGAACTACATTCGTGAGACAACAGGAGGGCTCCGTACTAGAGATCAGCCAGCGTCTTCTGTCTCATCATAGCTTGAGAAACGTGAGAAGAACGAGGGCCATCTAGACTCGACGGTTAGCGGATCCGTAAATTTTCTTCGATGAGCGCGGCGGCCAACGTGAGCGCTTTGATTCGCCGTTTGGCTAGCGTCAGTTGTGATTTGTAGCGTTCGGGTTGCGCTTTCGCCTCGAGGGTTGCCACTGTCTCGTCCAATTTGTGAATAATCGAGTCGATTTGTCGTTTTGCTTCAAGTAGGGTCTGTCGATGTGTAGTCCATGAGGCCTCCTAAAGTTTTTTTATCTAGTATACACATGAAAAACCGTGGCGAGCGTGAACTGAGCCCTGTTTTTCGGACAGTTTAATAAAAAGTGCGTCGTCTTTTATGCGGCGATCAGATGGCTCCGGTATTGCTCCGGAGTCATTTTTTTTAGGTTCCATTGCTTGCGTTCACTATTGTA
>NZ_SJUU01000014.1:0-43969 GCF_004337115.1 Exiguobacterium sp. SH3S3 | reverse complement strand
GATGAGATTTCCCTTTGAGCAATCAAGAAAGACCCCTCAGAGACGATGAGGTAGATAGGTCATGGGTGGAAGCACGGCGACGTGTGGAGCTGAATGATACTAATCGGTCGAGGCTTTGATCTAGAAACGGTTTGAACTTGATGAGTCTTCAGTTTTCAGGGAACAATTCCCTTGTCTGGTGTCGATAGCGAAGCGGCCACACCCGTTCCCATGCCGAACACGGAAGTTAAGCGCTTCAGCGCCGAAAGTAGTTGGGGGTCTCCCCCTGTGAGGATAGGACGTTGCCAGGCCATATGAAGGACGACCAAGCACATGCTTGGTCGTCTCTTTTTGTATAATTTATGCGTACGGTTTCGGATAAGGAGGATTTCCACATGACTCGAAAGCCTAAAAATAATCCATTCACGTTTATGGAAATGCTTGAACAGCACGTTCGGGAAGGACGTGTGTCGTTTCATGTGCCAGGTCATCATAACGGGACCGTGACAGATGATAGCCTCCCGACAGCATTTAATAAAATCATGCCGTATGATTTAACCGAACTTGCACATCTGGATGACCTTCATCACGCTGAAGGGATTATCCAGCAAGGTGAAGAGGCTCTTGGGACCCTGTATCAAAGTAAGAGTAAGTGGTTAGTCAACGGATCGACCGTTGGCAACTGGAGCATGTTAGCTGCGACAGTCAAACGAGGTGAGCGGGTATACGTCCAGCGAAACTCACATAAATCAGTTTGGAACGCAATTGAATGGTTGGGCTTAGAGCCGATTTTATTGACTCCTGAACTAGAACGGGGCAGTGGTCTGCCGACAGTCGTGTCCCTTCGTACCGTCGAAGCGGCGGTTACGCAATATCCCGGAGGAAAAGCGTTACTGCTTACGTCCCCGACTTACTATGGGGATATGGCAGATGTACGGGCAATCAGTCGTTTTCTGCAGACGTTAACGATTCCTTTACTCGTAGACGAGGCGCATGGGGCACACTTGATTCATCCGAATCTTCCAAACCGCTCAGCGATTTTTGAAGGTGCGAGCGCTGTCGTCCAGTCCGCCCATAAGACACTTCCGGCATTCACGATGGGGGCCTGGATCCACTATAAGGAAGATATTAATGAATCGCGTTTATTTCATGCGCTCTCTTCCTTCCAAACGTCTAGCCCGTCTTACTTGATCATGGCGTCGCTTGATCATGCTCGAGCTTATCTCGAAAATTTGAGTGACCGAGATTGGTCACTGATTCAAACGAGTCATTTAGCTTTTATTATGGAAATGAGACGTGCCGGTTTCACAATAAAAGTGGGCGATGATTTCACAAAAATGACAGTGCTGACTTATCCGAAGAACGGTTTGATCTTTAGTAGACATCTATCTTCGATTGGAATTGATATTGAACTTGCAGCCGAGGACCATGTGTTATTCTGTCTGCCGTTCCGGGAATTAAAAACGCAAGAGATCCATCATTGGGTGAAGCTGATTAAAAATGCTTCTCAGCATGTCCCACTCATTGACGAGGATGAAACAATTTATCCGTTTCCGATGACGGAGCCTGTTTCGCGCCTTCATCTTATAAAAGAAGATACACACGTCGTGCGCCTTCCGTTCGATGAAGCGATCGGACTCGTTGCAGCTGAGACGATTATCCCTTATCCGCCAGGAATTCCTTGGATTTTAAAAGGTGAGACCGTGACGGATGAGAAAATTCGTGTGTTAAAAGAGTGGATTTCGTTGGGACGGAACCTCCAGGCGAACAGACATGTTATGATAAAACAAATTGATGTTATCGTAGAGGAGTTTTAAAAGTGAAAGGTATGTTCATCACTGTCGAAGGTCCAGACGGGTCTGGAAAGACGACGCAGTTGCAATTGCTGGCTAACGCCTTGACTAAAAAAGGGTATGAGGTTGTTATGACACGAGAGCCAGGAGGAACGAAAGTCGGGAATAGCATCCGGGAAGTGTTATTGTCTCCAGAACATGACGAAATGACACCACGCACCGAAATGATGCTGTATGCAGCGTCTCGTGCACAAAACGTGGATCAGGTGATTCGTCCGGCCATCGACCGGGGTGCCATCGTTGTTTGTGACCGGTTTGTCGATGCATCCATCGCGTACCAAGGGTATGGTCTTCAGTATGACTTAGAGCAAGTCGTATCGCTCAATAAGTGGGCGACAGCTGGGGTCACACCCGATTTGACTTTCTTATTCGACTTAAGTCCAGAGCAGTCGAGTCATCGCATGAAAGAACGCGGGCAGTTAGATCGAATCGAGAGTCGGGACGAGGCGTTTCATCAACGCGTCTATGAAGGTTTCTTGACGTTACTTCAACAAAATCCTGGCCGAATGGTCCGAATCGACGCAAGCCAGACGATTGAAATCATCCAAGATGAAGTGTTCGATATCACGATAGAACGACTACACGAAAGAGGAGTGAACGAATTATGAAAATGGTAATCGCAATCGTACACGATAAAGACAGCGCGCGTTTGTCAGACGCTTTAATTGAAGAAGATTTTCGAGCGACGAAATTGGCTACGACCGGAGGTTTTTTGAAGGAAGGCAATACGACGTTCATGATCGGTGTCCCGAAAGAACGCCTTGACGATTTGCTAGGTTTGATCAAATCGAACTGCTCAAGCCGCGATCAAATGATTACGCCAATCTCGCCTATGGGTGGACATGCCGATTCATACATTCCGTATCCTGTTGAAGTCCAAGTTGGCGGAGCGACTATTTTCGTCTTGCCGATTGAAGGATTTCATCAGTTTTAATGGGAATGGTCACACATATGCGATTCCAAGAGTTGACTGAATCACAGAAAGTCGTAGCAAAAGTGATTGAGAATTCGATTGCCGCTCAAAAAATCGGGCACGCCTACATTTTTTCGGGTGACTATGAACCTTATCTGATTGAAACGGCCCAATTATTTGCCAAGGCACTTTTTTGTGGGATGCCTAGCGGGGCTGAACCTTGTGGCGTTTGCCGAAACTGCAAACGGATGGATTCTGGCAATATCGTCGACTACATGGAAGTTGAACCGGACGGGGCCAGTATCAAAAAAGAACAAATCCAGCAGCTATTGAGCGACCTGTCGTTACGGGGAGCCGAGGGCGATCGTCAAGTCTATGTGATCCATCAAGCGCATAAGATGACGACGCAAGCAGCGAACAGTTTATTAAAGTTTTTTGAGGAACCCGGTGTCGGCAAACTCGCCATTTTGGTGACGACGCAACCTCAACTGCTTCTCCCGACGATTCGTTCACGGGCTCAACACTTAGTATTTCGCCCCATTGACCGGGTCCGCCTTGCTGAAAAACTGGCAGAAGAGATGCAATGCACGAACGATTTGGCACGTCTTGCCCTGACCGTTTATCCGAAATGGGACGATGCGCGCGAGGCACTTCACAACGACTGGTTTGTACAGGCGTACGGGCTAGTGGTACAATTAGTTGAAGTATTGACAAAACGGCCGCAAGAGTTGCTTTTGTTCGCCCAAGAGAAGTGGCTCGGTCACTTCAAAGGGCGCAATGAACTCCGAGTCGGCCTCGAACTGTTCGAAAGTTGGTTGGAGGAAGCTCTCCACTTCAAAGTTCGAACCGATTATGTCCCGGAACTGTTCACGAAAGAGCAGTCGTTATATACGGCTTTCGTGAATGATCGTCCGGTACACAAAATCGTCCATGCCATCGAATTCGTTCATGAAGCGATTCGACGGCTCGAGGCAAACGTCAATCCTCAATTAACGTTCGAACGGTTAACGTTCGATTTGCAGAAGGGATAGGAGAGCGTGCTTGAAGTAGTTGGAGTCCGTTTTAAAGAAGCGGGAAAAATCTATTACTTTTCACCAGGCGAAGCAACGCTTGAACGTGGAGACCATGTCATCGTCGAGACGGTGCGAGGAATCGAATACGGTGAAATCGTCCAAGTTGGTAAACAACTAGGTGAAGACGAAGTCGTCTTGCCGTTGAAAACGATCCTTCGTGTCGCCGATCAAAAAGATGCCGAAATCGTTCAAGACAACCAATTGGCAGCTGTTGACGCTCACGCCGTCTGTGAAGAAAAAATTCGCGAACATCGACTTGAGATGAAATTAGTAGATGTTGAGTATACATTTGATCGTAATAAAGTTATTTTTTATTTCACGGCTGAGGGGCGCGTTGATTTTCGCGAGCTTGTTAAAGACTTAGCGAGCGTGTTCCGGACACGGATCGAACTCCGACAAATCGGGGTGCGGGATGAAGCGAAGCTACTCAGTGGAATCGGTCCTTGTGGTCGAGTGCTGTGTTGTTCCTCGTTCTTAGGCGAGTTCGAACCGGTGTCTATCAAGATGGCCAAGGATCAAAACCTTTCCTTGAACCCTAACAAGATCTCCGGTGTATGCGGTCGTCTCATGTGTTGTCTCAAATATGAGAACGATACGTATGAAGAATTGAAACGAGACTTGCCAGACGTCGGGAAGCGAATCAAAATTCCAGAAGGTGACGGACGTGTCGTCGGTCTCAACATCTTGGATCAGTTGATTCAAGTCGAATTGAATGACCGGACTCGTGTTGTGACGTATACGATCGATGAACTCGTCGAAGTCGGTGCGGTCAAACGAAAACCGTTGAAACAGTGATGGGGTGCTGAGCAGTGGAGAGAATGGATAAAAAAGAAGTTATGATGCGGGTCGATGCCATCGAGCAACAGATGTACGTGTTGACGGAGCATTTAAGCGTGCTCAAAGAACAACTCGCCTATTTGCTTGAAGAAAACCAACATATGTATCTCGAGAACCATCACCTGCGTGAAAAGGTTGAGCAGCTTGCAGAAGTCGAAACCCCTGATGGCGATCCGCAAATCGCTTTGTCCGGAAAAGGACAGAACAACTTGGCGGCGCTCTATCAGGAAGGGTTCCATATTTGCAACTTGCACTACGGACAAGTCAGAAAAGATGGCGATTGCCTCTTCTGTATGTCGATGTTAAATAAGCATTAATCGGGGGCGATAGACGGAGGAAATCTCTGTCCGTCGCCTCTGTTGTTATATAGGAGGGAAACAGCGTGACTGTAAAACAAGGGGAGCGCCTTGACGATTTGCTTGGACGCCCTGGTAAAATCATCCAAAGTGATGATGTCTTTTCATTCTCATTGGATGCGGTGCTACTCGCCGAATTCGTTTGGGTACCGATTCAACAAGGAAAGTTGGTCGATTTATGCGCTGGCACCGGCGCAATCCCGCTCTTTTTATCTTATCGGACGAAAGGGACGGTGACGGGCGTCGAGATTCAGCCCCGGCTCGTCGACATGGCGAATCGCAGCATTGAGGTGAACGGTCTCGAAGAGCGGCTTCACATCATCGAAGGAGATGTGAAAACGGCCGCCTCCAGTCTCGGCCATGCCCGTTATGATGTTGTGACGTGTAACCCACCTTACTTCCTGGCCAATGAGACGTCGCTTCGCAATCAAAATGAGCACCATACGATTGCTCGTCATGAAGTACTCTGTACGCTTGAAGATTGCATTCGTTCGGCAAGTCAGCTTGTGAAGCCAGGCGGGAAAGTCGCGTTCGTCCATCGGCCCGAACGGCTGCTCGATATCGTCACGCTCATGCGGGCATACCGCATTGAGCCGAAGCGGATGCAGCTCGTCTATCCGAAGGCAGGACGAGATGCGAACACATTACTTATAGAGGGGTCTAAAGATGGAAAACCAGGACTCACGATCTTACCTCCGTTTATCGTTTATGAGGAAGATGATACGTATACGAAAACGATGCGAGACATCCTCGATGCGTAACTATTATGCGTATATTCTCGAATGCAGTGACCAAACCTACTACACCGGTTACACGACCGATATCGAAAAACGGGTCACTGTACACAACGCCGGTAAAGGTGCGAAATATACGAGGGCGCGTCTCCCGGTCAGTCTTCGATACGTCAAGTCGTTCGAGACGAAACAGGAAGCGATGCGGTATGAATGGTCGATCAAACAATTGACCCGCGCTCAAAAACAGCAGCTGATGGAGGGGACGACCAATGAATTCACAGAAAAGTTATCAAACTGAGGGGCCGACGCTTTATGTCGTACCGACACCGATCGGCAACTTAGAGGACATGACGTACCGGGCCGTCCGCATCATGCGTGAAGTCGATTTGATTGCGGCCGAAGACACGCGGCAAACGATGAAACTATGTCGTCATTTCGAGATCGAGACGAAATTGGTCAGCTATCATGAGCACAATAAGCAAGTGAGCGGACCCCGTTTAATCGAAGACATTCAAAACGGTAAGTCCGTCGCCGTCGTATCGGATGCGGGCATGCCTGGTATTTCAGATCCGGGGAGTGACCTCGTCCGACTCGCGATCGAGGCGAAGCTACCGGTCGTCGTCTTGCCGGGTGCGAACGCGGCACTCACAGCACTCGTCGCATCTGGCCTCGCGACAGAACGGTTCTTATACTATGGTTTTTTACCTCGTAAAAAGAAAGAGCGGACCGAAGTGTTGGCTTCCCTTCAATATGAACCGGGCACGCTCATCTTTTATGAGGCGCCGCATCGGTTGAAAGAGATGTTGACCGGGGTGAAGGACGTACTCGGTAATCGCGAAATCGTGCTCGGTCGAGAGTTGACGAAAACGTTCGAAGAGTTTTTAAGAGGCACGGTTGAAGAGGCGCTCGCTTGGTGCGAGGGTGAGGTGCGTGGTGAATTCGTCGTCATGGTGAGCGGCTCTACAGAGTCTGCACCGACGAGCGACTGGTGGGAAACGCTGTCGCCTTTAGAGCATGTCGATCGGTACATCGAAGACGGACTCAAACCGAACGCGGCCATTAAGCAAGTCGCGAAAGAGCGTGGCTTGGCACGAAGCGAAGTCTACGATGCGTATCATCAAGTCGACAAAAAAGAGTAAGCAAGGATTCCCTTGCTTACTCTTCGCTGTAGTAGTTCTCGAGCATGTTTTTCAACTCGACGAGAACGCGCTGTGCGCCTTCAGGTGAAAGGATGAGTTTTCCGTCAGCCAACTTGAAGTTGTCGTCAGATACTTCGCCTGTCACTTGGCATGTCATGTTCGGTTTGTATTTTTTCAAGATGATTTGTTCGTTGTCGACGTAAATTTCGAGTGCATCTTTTTCAGCGATACCGAGTGTCCGCCGCAATTCAATTGGAATAACGACGCGCCCGAGCTCGTCAACTTTCCGTACAATACCTGTAGATTTCATTTTGTATTTCCTCCTCCAATGATGTCGAAATCTCGTGGTGACATGAATCGTCAAAATTCGACAATGTGGCTATAGCAAAAAGCATACTAAACTTTCCAATTGCAGTCAACTGCTTACTATTGGAAATACACATTTTCGAATAATGACGATAAGGGAATCGTATATCCATAAAATTCCCCGATTATTTGAACACGAAACAAAGAAAGGGTTTTTTTGGAACATTCTTTATGAATCAGCATCAAATTAATTCCAAACAATTGGTTTGGAAATTCTTTTGTCGAACCGTGTATAATGGAAATTGCAAATATCGAAAGGATGGAGAACATACTATGGCGAAGCCAACTTTTTATATCACGACTCCGATTTACTATCCGAGTGCGAAACTACACATTGGTCATGCCTATACGACGGTGGCCGGCGATGCGATTGCTCGCTATAAGCGCTTAAAAGGATTTGACGTCCGTTACTTGACTGGGACCGACGAGCATGGACAGAAAATTCAAGAAAAGGCCCAAGAAGCTGGCGTGACGCCACAAGCGTTTGTCGATGAAGTCGTCAAAGACATCCGTGTGCTTTGGGACAAGCTTGAGATCTCATATGACGATTACATCCGGACAACTGACGCCCGTCATAAAGCGGTCGTCGAACACGTGTTTGAGACGCTGCTCAAAAATGATGATATTTACCTCGGTGAGTACGAAGGGTGGTACTCGATTCCGGACGAGACGTACTATACAGAATCACAACTCGTTGATGGAAAAAGTCCTGACAGCGGCCATCCGGTGGAGCTCGTGCGCGAAGAGTGCTATTTCTTCCGCCTCAGCAAGTATGCGGACCGGTTGATCGAGTACTTCGAGTCACATCCGGATTTCATTTTACCGGAATCGCGTAAAACTGAAATGATCAACAACTTTTTGAAGCCGGGGCTTCAGGATTTGGCAGTCTCGCGGACGACGTTCGACTGGGGCGTACAAGTCCCGTCGAACCCGAAACACGTCGTATACGTCTGGGTCGACGCGCTCACGAACTATATCTCCGCGCTCGGCTACGGGACAGATAACGACGAATTGTTCAATCGTTACTGGCCGGCAGACGTACACTTGGTCGGGAAAGAAATCGTTCGTTTCCATACGATCATTTGGCCGGCGCTGCTCATGGCGCTTGACCTACCGTTACCGAAGCAAGTGTTCGCGCACGGCTGGTTGCTCATGAAAGACGGTAAGATGTCGAAGTCGAAAGGGAACGTCGTCGATCCGATTCCACTCATCGACCGCTACGGTCTTGATTCGCTTCGCTACTACTTGCTCCGTGAAGTCCCATTCGGTGCGGATGGCACGTTCACACCGGAAGCGTTCGTCGATCGCCTGAACTTTGATCTCGCGAACGACCTCGGGAATCTTCTCAACCGGACCGTTGCCATGATCAAGAAGTATTTCGATGGCAACGTACCGGCTTATGCGGGGAACGTGACGGCGTTCGATGCGGAACTTCTCCGTATGGTAAACGAAACGACGAACAAGACAGAAGAAGCGATGGAGCATATGGAATTCTCGGTCGCCCTCGCAAGTATTTGGCAACTCGTCAGCCGGGCCAATAAATATATCGATGAGACACAACCATGGGTGCTCGTAAAAGATGAGTCGAATCGTGATGAGCTTGCATCTGTGATGACGCACCTCGCGGGCGTACTCCGCCATGTCGCGATCATGATTCAACCGTTCATGACACGTGCACCGAAAGAAATGTTCCGTCAGCTCGGACTCGTTGACGAAGACATGTCATGGGAAGCGCTCGATACGTTCGCTGCCTTTGATGGAGCGGTCGTGACGGACGGAACGCCGATTTTCCCACGTCGAGACGTGAAAGAAGAAGTCGATGCGATTCAAGAGATGATGCGTCAAGCTTCGCAAGCGCGCATCGAAGCGGAAGCAACGCCGGCTGAAGCTGAAGATGAGGACGTCCGTCCAGAAATCACGATCGATGTGTTCGACCAAGTTGAGTTTCGGGTCGGGCAAATCGTCGAAGCAGATAAGATCAAGAAAGCGAAAAAACTATTAAAGCTTCAAGTCGACCTTGGCGGCGAAACGCGACAAATCGTCTCGGGAATCGCCGAATGGTATGCGCCGGAAGACTTAGTCGGTAAAAAAGTGATCGTCGTCGCCAACTTGAAACCGGTCAAACTCCGCGGTGAACTGTCTCAAGGAATGATTTTAGCAGCCGATAAAGATGGTAAGCTAGAACTCGCCACCGTCTCAGAAAATATGCCGAACGGGGCCATCGTCAAATAATTTTGAGGGAGACTTCGGTCTCCCTCTCTTTGTCTAAAGAAGGAGGATGCATCATGTTGATTGATACGCACACCCATATTAACGCTGAGCAGTTCAATGAAGATGTCGAGGCGACAATCGAGCGTGCTCGCACTGCCGGCGTCTCGCCGATGCTCGTCGTCGGATTCGATACACCTACGATTGACCGTGCCATTGAGTTGGCCGAGGCGTATGAGGACGTCTACGCCATCGTCGGCTGGCATCCGGTCGACGCGATCGACTGCACCGAAGCTGAACTCGACCGAATTGAAGCGCTTATGGCACATCCTAAAGTGATGGCACTCGGGGAAATCGGCCTCGATTACCATTGGGACAAGTCACCGAAAGATGTACAGCAGCGTGTGTTCCGTCAGCAAATCGCGATCGCGAAGCGGACGAACATGCCGATCGTCATCCATAACCGCGAAGCGACAGCGGACGTGCTCGATCTGCTAGAAGAAGAGCACGCGGAAGTTGTCGGCGGCGTGTTTCATAGTTACAGCATGTCTGTCGAACTGCTCGAACGCTGTTTGAAGTTGAATTTTTACATCTCGCTCGGCGGACCGGTGACGTTCAAAAACGCCAAAGTGCCGAAGAAAGTGGCGCAGCAGGTACCGCTCGACCGTCTTCTTGTCGAGACGGATTGCCCCTATTTGACGCCGACACCGTTCCGCGGTAAACGAAACGAACCGGCATACGTCACTTACGTCGCTGAAGAGATTGCAGCGCTCCGCGGCATGCCTTACGAAGCACTCGCCGAGGCGACGACCGCCAATGCGAAACGGCTGTTCCGACTTCCATGATGATGAGACGTTTCGTGTTAAGTGTAGGCGCCATTGTCGTTGTCGTCTTCGCCTACATGATGATGCAGCCGGAGCAGATTACGATTATCGATAACGGTGTCAAGATTGAGCACGACACACAGGCTGATTCGGTCATCGAAGTGCTGGCCGAGGCCGGGATCACGATCGATGAGGCCGACTATGTGACGCCGGCGCTCAGTGCGGATATCCCGCCGGAGCGTGTCATTCATATCGAACGGGCCCATACGGTGTCGCTCCAGATCGGTTACGGCCAAATGGAAACGATCGATACCCGTGAGCGGACCGTTGGTGATGTCCTGCTCCGATACGGTGTGAGCGTACGAGAAGGCGATGATGTCTATCCGTCGGTCAGAACACCGATCACGTCAGGAATGACGATTCGCTATCAGCCGGTCGTGGCGCTTGATTTGATCATAGGCGATGATGCGACGAAAGTTCATACGATGGCATCGACCGTGGAAGAGGTGTTACGAGAAGCCCGAATTGAGATTTCGGATAAAGATACGGTCGTTCCGGCGCTCACGGCCGAAGTGCGTGATGGGATGACGATCACCGTCAACATGAGCCGAGACGTCGTTCAATATGAGAACCGCTTAATCCCGTTTGAGATCATTGAAGAAGAGGATGCGACACTTGCAGTCGGGACGACCGAAGTGTCACAAGTCGGCGTCCCTGGTCTAGAGCGGACGCGGTATGCACTGACAGTTGAAAATGGTACAATTACAAATCGGACCGAGACAGACGTCGAAATGGTGCAGACAGTCCGACCGCAAATCATTAAGGTCGGTACGAAAGTCGCAACCGAGCGCGAAGCCGAGTTTGAAGCAGCCGAAGCGCCGGCTGAGCCCGTTGACTCGACAAGTCCATTCCGCGAGGAAGCGGAAATCAAAATCGAGGAAACGCCTCGGGCCGACGATGTCCTCGACTTCACATCAGCCAAACAGCTCCTCGTCGAGGCCACCGCCTATACGAACAACGCAGAAGACACCGTGACGTATGACGGCAGAGTACTGACGCGCAGCGGCTATGACGTGACGGATACGATCCTGTATGAAGGAATGCGGATCATTGCGGTCGACCCGGCCGTCATTCCGCTCGGAACCCGTGTCTATATCGAAGGGTTTGGCATGGCGATCGCTCTCGACACAGGCAGCGCGATTAAAGGCAATATTATCGATATCATGATGGATACGAAAGAGGAAGCGGTCACGTTTGGTCGTAAGCCACTGACGATTTGGGTGATCCCGAAGCAAGAAGAGAAAGAAGGAACTGACAATGCGTGAGAAAATACAAGAAGTGATCGTCGTCGAAGGACGCGATGATACGACCCGGCTTCAAGAAGTGTACGACGTCGACACGATTGAAACGAACGGGTCGGCCGTGTCAAAACAGACGATCGAACGGATCAAACGTGCCCAGGAGACACGCGGTGTCATCATCTTGACCGACCCGGACTATCCGGGCGACCGGATCCGGGCCATCGTCGAAGAGCAAGTGAAGGGCTGTAAACACGCCTACCTCCCTCGGGCCGAGGCGAAAGACAAACGAGGGAAAATCGGCGTCGAACACGCGACACCTGCGACAATCCGTCGTGTGCTCGAGGCGGTTTATGAAACGCGAGTTGAGACGGACGAGCCGCTCGTCACACGACAGATGGTGCTCGAGGCCGATTTGATCGGCGGGGCTGACGCCGCAACTCGTCGCAAGCGTCTAGGTGTTTTGCTCCGCATCGGGGAACCGAACGCCAAGCAATTTGTGAAACGAGTCGAAGCGTTGCGTGTGACCATCGAAGAATGGGAGCGGGCGCTCGCTCAGTTAGAGGAGGAAAATCATTGAAAGACATTGCAACGATTCATCGCACAAAAGCGATTTTACAACGTCACGGCTTCTCATTCAAAAAGTCGCTCGGACAAAACTTTTTAATCGACTTGAATATATTAAATAAAATCGTCGACGCCGCAGAACTAGGTGAAGCGAGCGGTGTGCTCGAAATCGGTCCGGGAATCGGCTCGTTGACGGAACAATCGGCCAAGCGGGCGCAAAAAGTGGTCGCGCTTGAAATCGATCAACGCCTTCTGCCGATCCTTGAAGACACGATGGCGCCTTACCCGAACGTTCACGTCATTCATGGGGACGCGCTCGAGCTCGACATTCGCAGCATCGTCGAACGTGAGTTCTTGAATGAAGGAATCGATGATATCGCGGTCGTCGCCAACTTGCCATATTATGTGACGACGCCGATTATCATGCGTTTGCTCGAGAGCCGGATCAAGTTCCGTTCGCTCGTCATGATGATTCAAAAAGAGGTGGCTGAGCGCATCGGGGCGAAACCTGGCACGAAAGCGTACGGTTCGTTATCAATCGCGATCCAGTATTATGCGGAAGCGAGTGTAAGCTTTATCGTACCGAAAAGCGTATTCATGCCGGCTCCAAACGTCGACTCGGCCGTGATCACGCTCAAGATGCGGCCGCGCCCGGCCGTCGATGTCGAAGACGAAGCCTTTTTCTTTGAAATCGCCCGCGCTAGTTTCGCGCAACGTCGAAAAACGATTTTGAACAACTTGACGAATCATCTCGGCAAAGATAAAAAAGTAGACCTTGAACGTCTCTTGAATGAAGCGGGAATCGACCCGAAACGGCGAGGCGAAACGCTTTCGCTTGAAGAGTTTGCACGCTTAGCAGACACAATTTTACCACTTAAAAATAGTTGACGACCGGATAGGGAGTCGCTATAATATTTAATCTTTATTTCCGTTTTAGAATATGCTATACTTGTAACAGTGAGGTGAAGCGTATGCCAAAGACGTTGCAAGAAATCAGACAAAAACTCGAATCACATGTTGGAGAACGATTGACGTTGAAAGCAAACGGCGGTCGTAAGAAAGTCGTTACTCGGTTTGGAACGCTCGTTGAGACGTATCCTGCGGTGTTCGTTGTCAAGTTGGATGAAGACTACCATAATGTGGAACGTGTCTCGTATAGCTACGCTGATGTCCTAACGGATACAGTTAAAATTGAATTCAGTAATTGATCGATAAATGAGGGGCGGATGCATTGGCAGCTGCTTCTTTTTTTGTGCGTCCGTTTACGGTACAATGGCGAACAGGAGATACATTGGGAAGGGTGAACGATATGCGCACGATCAGTGTGAAAGCGCCGGCAAAAATCAATTTGACACTAGACGTCCTCGGGAAGCGGACGGACGGCTATCATGAAGTAGAAATGGTGATGACGACGGTGGACTTGTCCGACCGGCTCGAATTGACCGTACTTGATACGGATGAGATTCGAATCCAGTCTGAGCATGCCTATGTCCCGAGCGATCATCGGAACTTGGCTTACCGTGCGGCCGATCTGTTGCGGAAGCGGTTCGGCATCACAGAAGGGGTCGAAATCGTCCTTGATAAACAAATCCCGGTCGCAGCAGGGCTCGCGGGAGGGTCAAGTGATGCTGCGGCGACGCTTCGGGGAATGAATGAACTGTTCGACCTCGGTTTAACGCTCGAGGAGTTAGCAGAGCTCGGAGCCGCGGTCGGTTCAGACGTCTCGTTTTGTGTGATGGGTGGAACCGCGATCGCCCGGGGCCGCGGTGAGATATTAGAGGCGGTTCCGTCACCGCCGCCGTGCTATGTCGTATTGGCGAAGCCGAAGCTCGGTGTATCAACGGCTGACGTGTATCGAGCCGTTCAGATGGAGAAAATCATCCATCCAAACACTGCGGCGATGGTTAAAGCGATTCGTGAACGGGACTTTGACGGAATTTGTGCGAACCTCGGCAACGCGCTTGAAGGCGTCACGCTTGAACTGCATCCCGAAGTCCGTCAAATCAAAGAGACGATGCTGCATTGTGGTGCTGATGGCGTGTTGATGAGCGGCAGCGGCCCGACCGTATTCGCGCTCATCGAGCACGAGCAAAAAGCGCACCGCGTCTATAACGGACTGAAAGGATTTTGTCCGGAAGTGTTCGTCGTTCGGATTCTCGGTAAAAAACATTGAAAAAAGACGAATGAAAGTGATATATTCTGTTTAGAACATTCGTCTATTATTGACAAAGTGAAGGGGAATCCGTATGAAAATTCGTAGAAGTGGTCGTCTCGTCGATATGACCCGTTATATGCTTGACCATCCACATCAGCTCGTCTCGTTATCGATGTTTTCGAGCCGCTATCAGTCTGCTAAATCATCGATCAGTGAAGATTTAGTCATCGTCAGTGAAATGCTCGCCCACGACGGTACCGGAAAATTGATTACCGTCCCAGGTGCGGCCGGGGGAGTCATGTTCATTCCAGGGTGGAGCAAAGACAAGTCGCTATCGATGATCGATGGCTTGTGCGATCAACTGTCGAAACCGGAGCGTCTGCTTCCGGGAGGCTATTTATACTTAACCGACGTGCTTGGTAATCCGCGTCAAGTGAAACCGATGGGACAAATCTTCGCCTCGGTGTTTGCGGACCGTAAAGTCGACGTCGTCATGACGATTGCGACAAAAGGGATCCCGCTCGCCTACGCGGTCGCTGAGCAATTAGGTGTTCCGTTCGTCATCGTCCGGTCCGACAGCCGTGTCACGGAAGGGTCGACCGTCAGTATCAATTACGTTTCCGGCTCGTCAAAAGCGATCCGTACGATGGCACTCGCACGTCGAAGCTTGCCACGAGGCGCAAACGTCTTGCTCATCGATGACTTTATGAAAGCAGGCGGGACGATCCGTGGGATGATGAGCCTGTTGAATGAGTTCGAGGCAAACCTAGCTGGTGTCGGTGTCTTGATGGAAGCCGAAGGTGCCGAGAAGAAAATGGTGAGTGAGTACGTCAGCTTGATGAAGTTGACGAACGTTGATGCAGATGAAGGACTCGTCACAATTTCACGCGGTAACGTCGAACAGTTCTTAAAGTGATTGGCAAAAATTTGATTTCGTTTTATGATGAGAGGGTATATCAGTCATACGGAGTCAATCGGTTCGCTTGAATCACTTTAACCTTTTAGTGAAAGTACACCATGGCATAGACAACGAAGAAAAGGGGATGCGAAACATGCAGATCACAGACGTAAAAATTCGCAAAGTGACGACGGAAGGTAGGATGAAGGCGCTCGCTTCAATCACGCTCGACCAAGAGTTTGTCGTGCATGACCTTCGAATCATCGAAGGAAGCACCGGGCTCTTCGTCGCGATGCCGAGTAAACGAACGCCGGAAGGCATCTTCCGAGACATCGCTCACCCGATCAATGGAGATATGCGCCAAAAAGTCGAGGCGGCTGTGCTCGAAGCCTACGGCACGGTCGATGTTTCCACTTACGAAGCACAGGAATCATACAACGGTATAAACGAATAATGACTCGACAGCGGATGGGGACCCTTCCGCTGCCTTTTTGCGTTTGATTGGTTACGAATGGTTACAACGGTTGAAACCGCGTCACGGTTTCGATATAGTAGAAACGGTGTATTCAGGATTTAAATATAGAAAAAACCGAACGATTGAATAAAAACAGTCGATTAAGATAGGGGCGAATCAAGAATGGATCGTTTTGCAGTCATTTTGGCAGCAGGTAAAGGGACGCGTATGAAGTCTAAGCTCTATAAAGTGCTTCATCCGGTCCTCGGAAAACCGATGGTCGAACATGTCGTCGACCAACTCGACAAAATCGGAGTCAGTCGTCAAATCGTCATCGTCGGTCACGGGGCTGAAGCGGTACAAGAGACGCTAGGCTCGCGCGTCGAGTACGCGGTCCAAGAACAGCAACTTGGAACGGGCCATGCGGTTCAAATGGCAGAAGCTGAGCTCGCTGGTAAATCAGGTGCGACGCTTGTCGTCTGTGGTGACACACCACTTCTCACAGCGGAAACGTTGGAGGCGCTCCTTGCCCATCATGAGGCGCAGCAAGCGAAAGTAACGGTACTGACGGCGATCGCTGACGATGCGACCGGTTATGGTCGTGTCATCCGTGGAGAAGACGGTAACGTGACGAAAGTCGTCGAACATAAAGACGCCTCTGCTGCAGAGCAAGCGATTCTTGAAATCAATACGGGAACTTACGTGTTTGACAACGAATTATTGTTTGATGCCCTCAAACAAGTCGGTAACGATAACGTTCAAGGTGAGTATTACTTGCCAGACGTCATCGCGATTGCGAAAGAAGCAGGCGAAGTTGTCGCGGCCCATACCGCGCCGACGTTCGGCGAGACGATCGGTGTCAACGATCGTGTCGCTCTCGCGCAGGCTGAAACACTCATGCGCAAGCGGACGAACGAACGCCTTATGCGCGAAGGCGTAACCTTCATGGACCCGGCCTCGACATACATTTCGCCGGACGCCGTCATCGGATCAGATACGATCATCTACCCAGGGACAGTCATTCTTGGCAAGACAGTCATCGGTTCGGAGTGCGTGATCGGACCGAACTCGGACATCCGCAACAGTGTGATTGAAGACGGTGCGACCGTTCGTCAATCGGTACTCAGTGATAGCCGTGTCGGAAGTCATGCGCAAGTTGGGCCGTTCGCCCACCTTCGTCAACAAGCAGTCCTTGGCGCCAATACGCGCGTCGGCAATTTCGTGGAAATCAAAAAATCAACGTTCGGGGACGGTGCGAAAGCATCGCATCTCAGCTATATCGGAGATGCCTCGATCGGTGAACGTGTCAATCTCGGATGTGGATCGATCACGGTCAACTATGATGGTAAGAATAAGTTTGAGACGGTCGTTGAAGCAGACGCGTTTGTCGGATGCAACGTCAACTTGATTGCCCCGGTGACAGTCGGGAAAGGCGCGATCGTCGCTGCCGGTTCAACGATTACAAACGATGTCCCTGAAGAAGCTCTCGCGATTGCGCGCGAGCGTCAAACGAACAAAGAAGGTTACACGAAACGCTAAGTTGCTGCCTATTACTATGGAAAACGATGGAGGAGAATCCTAAACATGTCTACTGTATATGAACGTGAAATTCGCCTATTTAGCTTAAACTCGAACCGCCCGTTAGCTGAAGAAATTGCCAAAGAAATCGGTGTCCCACTCAGTGACTGCCAAGTGAAGCGGTTTAGCGACGGAGAACTTTACATCAATATCGAGGAGAGCGTCCGAGGCGACGATGTGTACATCATCCAATCGACGAGCTCACCAGTGAATGAAACGCTCATGGAACTGCTCGTGATGATCGATGCGCTGAAACGGGCCTCGGTTCGCACGATCAACGTCGTCATCCCGTACTATGGTTACGCACGCCAAGACCGTAAAGCACGGTCGCGTGAGCCGATCACAGCGAAACTCGTTGCCGATCTGCTTACGGTAGCCGGAGCGACACGCGTCATCACGATGGACTTGCACGCCGCTCAGATCCAAGGTTTCTTCAATATTCCAGTAGACCAATTGTTAGGCGTTCCGCTCATCTCGACGTATTTTGAGACAGATGAGTTCAAAGCAAAAGATATCGTCGTCGTCTCACCAGATCACGGCGGTGTCACGCGCGCCCGGAAGCTCGCAGAACGTTTGAAAGCGCCAATCGCCATCATCGACAAACGACGCCCGGAAGCGAACGTGGCCGAAGTCATGAACATCGTTGGCAGCGTTGAAGGCAAAACAGCCATCTTGATCGATGATATCATCGACACAGCCGGTACGATCACGCTCGCAGCAGACGCAATCGTCCAAGCGGGAGCAAAAGAAGTATACGCTTCATGTACCCATCCGGTTCTGTCTGGCCCGGCAATGGAGCGAATCGACAACTCGTCAATCAAAGAACTCGTCGTCCTCAACACGATCGATTTGACTGGTCGCGAGTGCTCGAGCAAAATCAAGCAGATGTCGGTTGCCCGTTTGCTTGGGGAAGCGATCATGCGTGTCCACGAGCACAAATCGGTGAGCACGCTGTTCGATTAAAAAAACGAGGCCCGAAGGCGTTCGCCTTTGGGCTTTTTTGTTCAGGAGGAACATGATGAAATGTATCGTCGGTCTCGGGAATCCGGGCAAGAAATATGGAATGACCCGTCATAATATCGGGTTTTTAGCAATTGATCGGTTAGCGGACAAGCACGGGATCACGCTTGACGAAGCCAAGTTTAAAGCAGTCATTGGAACGGGAAGAATCAATGGAGAGCGGGTCGTCCTCGTCAAACCGCTCACGTACATGAATCTATCAGGTGAAGCGGTCCGTCCGATTCTCGATTACTATAAAATCGATATCGACGATTTACTCGTCATCTATGATGATTTAGACATGGTCCCAGGTAAACTCCGCCTGCGTCCGAAAGGGAGTGCCGGTGGACATAATGGCATCAAGTCATTGATTCAGCATCTAGGGACGATGGATTTTAAACGGCTTAAGCTTGGCGTTGGACGTCCGCCGCACCCGATCAAAGTTGTTGATTGGGTACTGATGAGTTATCGAAAAGAAGATATGTCCGAATTGAACGATACGCTCGACCAAGCCGTGGCCGCCGCAACAGATTTTGTGGACACGGACTGGGTCGCGCTCATGAATCGATATAACTAAAGGGTCACAGCACCCTTTTTTGTCGTATAAGGTGGAGGAAAACAAATGAACGCTTTAGAGAGATTTATGGTGACACTGCCGGAGACGAACGTGATTCGAGACCGGTTGCCTAAAGTCGACCGTCAACTCGTCACGGGATTGACGACAAGTGCCAAAGCGCTCGTTTTGGCCGGTTTGGCGAAACAGTCGACACGCCGTCTCGTTGTCGTCACCCATAACATGTACCAAGCCCAAAAGATGTTCGACCAGCTTGAGCCACTTGTCGGACCGAGCAAGACGTTGCTCTATCCGATTGACGAGACGCTCGCCGGGGAACTGTCGCTCACATCCAGTCCCGAGCTCCTCGCCGCGCGAATCGAAGCCAGAACACGCCTCCTGACCGAAGAGGGAGGCGTCCTTGTCGTACCGCTCGGTGGCTTGCGTCGTTTCGTGCCGAGTCCGACCGATTGGCTGGCGAGTCATCGGACGATCAAACCAGGGCAAGAGCTTGATTTAAAGCCGTTTGCCTCAACACTGATTGAATTTGGTTACGAGCGGACGGCCACGGTTACGGCGCCAGGTGAGTTTTCGGTCCGCGGCAGTATTCTTGACGTCTATCCGCTCACGGAAGCGAGACCGTATCGAATTGATTTGTT
Organism: Exiguobacterium sp. SH3S3; assembly: GCF_004337115.1. NCBI lineage: Bacteria > Bacillati > Bacillota > Bacilli > Caryophanales > Exiguobacterium > Exiguobacterium sp. SH3S3. The sequence continues at coordinate 24,526 of NZ_SJUU01000014.1, read as the reverse complement.
CGACACGGAAGTCGATTCCGTCTTCACGTTCGATGCGGAGACGCAACGGTCGTTAGGTGTCGTTTCGGAAGCGGTCATCACGCCGGCGACCGAGTTCGTCGCATCGGTCGAACAGTTGAAGAAAGCCGGACAAGCGCTCGAACGGCAATACGAAAGGACGCTCGAGCTGATTGAAACCGAGACGATTCGACAAGCGCTTGAATCAGGTATCGCCCGCGACATCGAACAGTTCGGGCGCGGTGATGTGCCGGAGAAGCTCGGGAAGTATACGCCGCTACTTTATACGTCGACGCTGCTTGACTATGTGGGTGCTGATTCGGTCCTCATGTTGGACGAAGTGGCACGCATCGAGGACGCGGCGGACGTGCAAGACCGTGAAGAGGCCGAATGGTTCTCGTCACTGATCGAACGCGGGGAGTCGGTCAGCAACTATACCCTCGCCGTGCCGATGCACAAAGTGTTCCGAAGCTTGAAACAAGTCGCGTTCTCGTTGCTGCCATCACGGCGTTCGGGGATCCCGGAGACGAATACGGTCCATCTCAGTTGCCGCCCGCTCCCTGCCTTCCACGGACAGATGCACTTGTTGAAGCAAGAGGTCGAGCGGTGGCAACAAAGTGATCACCGGATCGTTTTCCTCGCCGGGGATCAAATGCGGGCAGACAAAGTCGTGGCGCTCCTGGAAGACTACGGGATCCCGTCCACGTTCACAAACGTTGACGGGGAGCTGTTGCCACGCCATGTCCACGTCATGATCGGACAGGTCGAAGGAGGGTTCGAGTTATCGACGAGCCGCCTCGTCGTCGTCTCGGAAACGGAGCTGTTCAAGCGGGTCACGAAACGGAAACGGCAGACGAAGAATTTGACGAACGCCGAACGGATCAAGAGTTATCAAGAGCTGAAGCCGAATGATCATGTCGTTCATATCCATCACGGAATCGGGAAATACTTAGGTATCAAAACGATCGAAGTCGGCGGGATCCATCAAGACTACCTCCATCTCGTGTACGCCGGGGATGACGCGCTTTACGTGCCGGTCGATCAAATCGACCTCGTCCAAAAGTACGTCGGGGCCGAAGGGAAAGAGCCGAAGATTTATAAACTCGGCGGGACGGAATGGAAGAAGGTCAAATCAAAAGTCGCCAAGTCGGTCGAAGACATTGCCGACGAGTTGATCAAACTTTATGCGGCCCGAGAGGCATCGGTCGGCTTCGCCTTCCCGGCGGACGATGACGAGATGAGCCAGTTCGAATCGACCTTCCCGTACGCCGAGACGGAAGACCAAGTTCGGTCGATCGCCGAGATCAAGGCGGATATGGAACGGTCGCGCCCGATGGATCGCCTGCTTTGCGGTGACGTCGGATATGGCAAGACCGAAGTCGCGATCCGGGCGGCGTTCAAATCCGTTCTCGCGGGCAAACAAGTCGCATTCCTCGTGCCGACAACGGTGCTCGCGCAGCAACATTATGAGACGATGCTCGAACGGTTCAGTGAATTCCCGATCAACGTCTCGGTCATGAGTCGTTTCCGTTCGAAGAGTGAGCTGGCGGCGACGAAAAAAGGACTGAAAGAGGGAACGATCGACGTCGTCGTCGGGACGCACCGCGTGCTGTCGAAAGACGTGACGTTCGCCGATCTTGGCCTTGTCATCATCGATGAAGAACAGCGGTTCGGGGTCAAGCATAAAGAGCGCCTGAAACAGCTGAAGACGAACATCGACGTCTTGACGCTTACGGCGACACCGATTCCGCGGACGCTTCATATGTCGATGATCGGAATCCGTGATTTATCTGTCCTCGAGACACCGCCGGAGAACCGTTATCCGGTTCAGACGTACGTCATGGAATACGACGGCATCGTGTTGCGAGAAGCGCTCGAGCGCGAACTCGCCCGTGGCGGCCAAGCGTTCTTCTTATATAACCGAGTCGAAGGGATCGAGCGGAAAGCCGAAGAGATTCGGGCGCTGTTGCCGGATGCCCGTATCGCGACGGCGCACGGCCGGATGACCGAAACCGAGCTTGAAAGTCAGCTCATCAGTTTTCTTGAAGGAGAAGCCGACGTCCTCGTCTCGACGACGATTATCGAGACCGGCATCGACATCCCGAACGTGAACACGCTCATCGTGCACGACGCCGATAAGATGGGTCTGTCGCAGCTGTATCAGCTTCGAGGACGCGTCGGCCGATCGAACCGGATCGCGTATGCGTACTTCACGTATCGGAAAGACAAGCGGTTGACCGAAGTTGCGGAGAGCCGCCTGCAAGCGATCAAAGAGTTCACCGAGCTCGGCAGCGGGTTTAAGATCGCGATGCGTGATTTATCGATTCGTGGGGCCGGCAACCTGCTCGGTGCCCAACAGTCCGGGTTCATCGACTCGGTCGGGTTCGATCTGTATTCACAGATGTTGTCAGAAGCGATCGAAGAGCGGAAAGACCGCATGCGCGGCCAAGCGAAACAAGTCGTCTTCAAACCGGAAGTCACGTTCCAAGCGGATGCCTACATTCCGGACGATTACTTGTCGGACAGCGAACTGAAGATCGAGATGTATAAGCGGTTCAAATATGTCGATACACCAGAAGCACTGTTCGCGCTTCAAGACGAGCTGATCGAACGGTTCGGAGAATTCCCGGAACCGGTCGCGTTGCTCATCCAACTGACGCGTCTGCGCATTTACGGGGAGCTGGCGAAAGTGACACGGATCAAACAGTCACCAGAGCGGATCGACATCGTGTTATCGATGGAATCGACGACGGCACTCGATGTGCCGTCGTTCATGGAATGGACGATGCCGCTCGGACGGAAACTCGGAGTCGGGCAAGACAACGGGGCGCTCAAGCTGTCACTCAGCGGACGTATGCCGGTTGTCGAGCTGTTGAACGATGCCGACACGGTCCTTGAGGAACTCGTGAAGCGGTTGGTGGTCCATGCGGACGCCAAGTAAGTTTGCGACGGGCGTCGTCTTATTTGCGCTCGCAGGATACATTTCAAAATTTATTAGTTTTGCCTATCGGGTCCCGTATCAAAACATTGCCGGTGATTTTGGGTTATACGCTTACCAGACGGTATATCCGTTTGCGGCGATCGTCGCCTCGCTCGGGATTTACGCGATGCCGGTCGTGATTGCCAAAATCGGGGTCGGGGCACAAGGTCCAAGACAGAAGTTAGAAGTCCTGTGGGGCAGTTTTTATGTGCTCCTCGGCCTCGCTGTCGGCCTCGTGGTCGCGATGTTCGCGCTTGCGCCTGTCATCGCGCGCTTGCTCGGTGACCCCGAACTGGCGACGACGCTCCAAATCATCAGTCTCAGCTACTTGTTGATGCCTGCGCTTGCGGTACTGCGCGGGTCATTTCAATCAATTGATGACTTGCGACCGAGTGCGCTGTCGCAAGTGCTTGAAAACTTGATTCGGGTCGCGGTGTTGCTCGTCTCATTGCTCGTCGGTGTCCACTTTGGACGTGACGCATATGAACTCAGTCGCTATGCCTATGCGGCGACGTTAGTCGGCGGGAGTGTCGCCGTCGTCGTCTTGTCGATTTGGGCGAAAGGGTTCCGAATCGTCGCGGTCCGTGCCACAACACTGCGTGCCGTACTGCGTGTTCTCTTGACGAGCGGGCTTGCGGTCGGATTTGCGTCGCTCGGTATTCTTTGGATGCAACTCGTCGATTCATTCACAATCGTCAATTTGATGGGCGGCGATTATTCGGCCAAAGTGAGTAAAGGCGTGTTCGACCGTGGCTATCCGCTCGTGCAGTTTGCGATCCTCTTCACGACGGCACTCGGGATGGCGAACGTGCCGAACTTAGTCCGCCATTACCGGGCCGGGCGACTCACAGCGACGGCAACGGGCCTCAGTTCGATGATTCGAGTGACGACCACGGTCGCTGCGGCTGCAACGATCGGACTGATGGGCGTCATGTGGCCTTTGAACGTCGCGTTGTTTGAAAATGCTGACGGTACAAGAGCGCTTGTATTGTTGTCGACAAGTACGTTCGCGGCCTCGCTCGCAGTCGCGAGTATGACGTGCCTTCAAGCGATCGACAAAGAGCGGACGGCCGCCTTTGGTATGCTGTTTGCCATGATTGTAAAGTTTGTGATCAATTTGCTGCTCGTTCCGCGTTATGGGATTGACGGGGCGGCAGTCGGTACGTCGCTCGCATTTTTAGCGATGGCAGCCTTTAATTTTAATCGGCTCGATCAGAACATTCCGCTCGGTACGTTTCGATTGCACCATTACGGACTGCTTTTAAAGACCGTCCTGCCCATGGGGATCGTCTTGCTCGGTTTGAACGCGTTAGCGTCTGAGTCACCATCAAACCGCGTCAACGCACTCGGTTGGCTCGGTTTGATGGTGGTGTGCGGCGGCGCTTTGTACGTCTGGCGAGCGGTCAGGGAACAGGTGCTGACGATCGAAGAATGGGAGATGATCCCGTTTGGAAATCGACTCATCAATTTGATTGATAAAAAGGAGACCTAATATGAGTTATGGAATTACCGTCGTCGGACTCGGCTCCGGCGAACTCGAGCAACTTCCGCTCGGGGTATATCGTCATTTGAAACAGCAACCGCTCGTCTGGTTGCGCACGAAAGAACATCCGGTCGTCAAAGAGCTCGAGGCGGAAGGGGTTCATTTTGAATCGTTCGACCACATTTATGAATCAAACGATACATTTGAGGACGTCTATAAACAAATCGTTGAGACGTTGCTCGATAAGAGCGACGAACTGGCGATTACGTATGCGGTCCCGGGCCATCCGTTCGTCGCCGAGCGGACGGTCGAACTGCTCGTCGAACAAGGGGCGGACGTGACGTTCCTCGGCGGACAGAGCTTTTTGGACGCCATGTTTCAAGCGCTCCAGATTGATCCGATCAATGGATTTCAACTGCTCGATGCGACCGCACTCGACGTTGAACGGCTCCAAGTCACGCAGCACGTCTTAATCGGTCAAGTGTACGACGGGTTTGTGGCCGGGGATGTGAAAGTACAATTGATGGAACGTTATCCGGACGAACATCTTGTCAAGCTTGTCACGGCGGCCGGAACGAAACGAGAGCGAATTTCCGAAGTTCCGCTCTACGAGATGGACCGGGTCGCTGAAGTCGACAATTTGACGACGCTCTATGTCCCGCCACTCACTGACGAGACGCACCTCGCGCGGGAGTTTGCGACGTTGACAGACATCATCGCGACACTCCGCGGTCCGAACGGCTGCCCGTGGGACCGAAAACAGACGCACGCATCACTGCGGAAATATTTACTCGAAGAGGCGTATGAGTTGATCGAGGCGATCGACGAAGAGGACGATGATGCGATGATCGAAGAACTCGGAGACGTCTTGCTCCAAGTCATGCTTCACGCGCAAATCGGGGCCGATGAAGGGTACTTTGATATTCGTGACGTGATCGGCGCGATCAGCACAAAAATGGTCCGTCGCCATCCGCACGTCTTCGGTGACGTGACGGTCGCAGACGCCGACGACGTGGTTTCGAACTGGAATGCGATTAAACAAGACGAAAAAGGGGAAAATAAACATTCGCAGCTTGATGGTGTGCTCATGACCCAACCGGGGTTAATGCGTGCCGAGCAACTCCAAAAGAAAGCGGCTCAAGTCGGGTTCGAGTGGGATGACGTAACCGGAGCGTTCGAGAAGCTCGAAGAAGAGTTACAAGAGTGGCGAGAAAGTCCCGAAGATGAACAAGAACTAGGGGACGTACTGTTCTCAGTCGTCAACGTAGCCCGTTATTTCGGGTTGAACGCGGAGCAAGCACTTGAACGGACCAATCAAAAATTCAAGAGACGATTTGAATATATCGAAGCGAACGGATCGCTCAGCGACATGACGCTCGAACAGATGGATCGGCTTTGGGATGAAGCGAAGGAGAAGGGATTATGAGACTAGATAAATTTTTGAAAGTGTCGCGCTTGATCAAACGACGGACGTTAGCGAAGGAAGTGGCCGATCAAGGCCGTATCCGCTTGAATGGCCAAGTCGCCAAGGCCAGTACGGACGTCAAGGCCGGTGATGAGCTCCAAATCCGATTCGGGAATAAGCTGGTGACGGTCATTATCGATTCAATTGCCGAGCATGCCCGGAAAGAGGATGCGAAAGAAATGTACCGGTTGATCAAAGAAGAAAAGGTGAACAGTGGTACGGAAGCATAAAAAAAAGGTATACTGAATATAATAGGTCAAGAGGAAGGTGATTCGATGAATGGACGTAACCCGATGGAACGCAAACAGCGGATTCGGGCTCTCGACGAACGGAGAGAACAGCTGGAAAAAGAACAGAGCCGGCGACGTATCCATCTTCGACGCCGCCTAGCCGTGGCCTCACTTGTCTTTTTGTTGTTGATTGTCTTCATCGGTCAGAGCTATTTCTCAAAGGTCGGATATGTAGCGGATCAAGAGCTAAAGCAAGACGAGGCTCGTGTCGAGCTTCGTGAAACGAAGGAAGAACAAGCGGAGCTAAAAGAGCAGGTTGAACGTTTACAAGACGAAGAATACATCGCCAATCTTGCACGCAACGAGCTGTTGTTCTCGAAAGATGGCGAGATTATTTTTTACTTCTCACCAGAGGAATAAGTAGGCTCGTTGACCGTTGACGAATCGACTCGTATAATTGTAGGGAATCATTCAAAAAAAGGAGTACATTATTTTATGTCAATTGAAGTAGGAAGCAAGGTACAAGGTAAGGTTACAGGGATTACGCATTTCGGAGCGTTCGTAGAGCTCCCGAATGGAAAAACGGGTTTGGTGCACATCAGTGAAGTGGCAGATTCTTATGTCAAAGACATCAATGAAGTCCTAACGGTCGGTCAAGAAGTCACAGTCAAAATCTTGAACATCGAAAGTGATGGCAAAATCGGGTTGTCTATCAAAAAAACTGTCGATCGTCCTGTTAGCGAACGCCCAGAACGTCCAGCCGGCGAACGCTTCTCACGGGGCCCTAGTTCGGGCGGCCCTGGTCAAGGTGGCCCACGTCCGGGCGGTCCACGTCCAGGTGGTCCTGGTCAAGGCCCACGCGGCGGCGGTGGCCCACGCGGTGGCGGCGGTCCCCGTGGCGGTGGCGGCGCGCGTCGTGAAGTACGTCGTGAGCCAGAAACGTTTGATACGTTGATGACCAAGTTCTTGAAAGATAGCGACGAACGCCTTACAACGTTGAAGCGTCAAACTGATTCAAAACGCGGTGGACGTGGAGCCAAGCGCGGGTAACCCTTCGTAAACCATCAGCTTCTACTCGTAACGATAACGCCACGGACACCGGTCCGTGGCTTTTTTTCATGGCGCGACAATTGTCGACGCTTTTTTGTTATGAAAAATAACTAAAAAGGGTTGCAATTTTTCGATGGAGCGAGCACAATAGGGAACATGAAAAATAGTTATGTTTTATAAGTAAAGGTGGAGAAACAAATGAACGGATGGAAGTTGTGGAAAGCAGAATGGCAGAGCATCGGTAAAAATCCGCGGGTATGGATTCCGATTCTCGCGGTCGCGCTCGTGCCGCTCATGTATGCGGGCATGTTCTTGTGGGCATTTTGGGATCCTTACGGCCAAATGAAAGATTTGCCCGTCGCTATCGTCAATGAAGATCAAGGGGCCACGTTTGAAGGGGAGGAACTCGCTGTCGGTGACGAACTCGTCGATAAGTTGACGACCTCGGAAGCGTTCCGATTCGTCGAAGTGTCGAAAGCGGAAGCGGACGCCGGGTTACAAGATCACGCCTTTTACATGGCGATCGAAATCCCGGATGACTTTTCGGAGAAAGCGACGAGCGCGCTGTCCGCTGACCCTGAGCAATTAGAACTTCGGTACATCGCGAACGAGTCGTATAACTTCCTCGCCGCTCAAATCGGAGGTTCGGCGATGGAGCAAGTGAAAGGCGGACTGTCGACTGAAGTGACGAAACAGTATGTCAACGCCATGCGGGACGGATTGAAAACCGTCGCTGACGGATTAGATGAAGCCGCAACCGGTGCGACGGAGCTTGCTGACGGATCAACGACCGCTAAAGAAGGGGCCGTTAAGCTAGCGGACGGCTCGCGACTGCTAGCTTCAAAACAGCAGGAACTAGCGGACGGCGCAGCCAAGCTCGATGACGGACTCGGTGCGCTTGAGTCTGGGACGGCTGATCTCGTCGACGGGAGCCAGCGTATCCAAACTGGGAGTTCCACGCTGTCAGACGGTGTCCATCGTGTCGACGCCGGGGCCGCCGTGCTAAAAGACGGTACGACTCAGCTCGTCGACGGAACGAGCGCGTTCTCTTCGAAGTTAGGCGAGTTGCATAGCGGGACGCAACAGCTTGACGCTGGAATTCATGAACTCGCAGCCGGACTCGAGGACGCACAGGCCGGAAGCGGCCAACTCGTCAACGGCTCGAGCACACTCGCAGAAGCGCTTAGTGCGGCTAGTGCCGGAAACGAAGCACTTGTAGCGGGAACGGTAGGTGTCACCGCTGGCATTGACCAAATGAAAACGGAGTTGTTAGGCCAGCAAGAGCAACTGATCGCCAAGTTGTCTGCGCTCGCCGAATCCGGTACGCCCGCAACGCCAGACATGTTGCAAGCGCTCGTCGCCGAGCTGTCTACAGGCATGCAGGCAACGGAAGCAGGATTCACATCGCTTTCAGAGGGCGCGTCTCGTGTCACGGAAGGCCAAACGGCACTCGGGGAAGGGTTGGGACAAGCAGAAGCCGGTGCCACTGAACTCGCGGCCGGATTGGTTGCGTTGAATGACGGACAGACTCAGCTCGTCAACGGGGCCGCGGCGCTGAGCGAGGGGTCAAGCCAAATCGAGCAAGGTGCCAAAACCGCGATGGATCGTTCGGGTGAACTTGCATCGGCAAGCGTTCAATTGAACGACGGGGTGGCGACGCTTCATGACGGGACGACGGAACTGGCGTCGGGGAGTGATCAATTGGCTGACGCCACGCTCGCCTTGTCTGAAGGAAGTACGAAACTCGCCAACGGGGTCAAAACGGCCGGTCAAGGAACGGGTACCATCGCTGAAGGGGCATCGCGTCTGGCCGAAGGGGGTCAAGCGCTCGGTTCTGGAAGTTCGGACCTGGCGGAAGGTCTGACTGAACTAGAGTCTGGTAGCGGAAAACTTCGTGACGCCTTACTCTCGGGTGCGGAATCGGCTGACGTCGACATCCGCGATGAGAACGTTGAAATGATGGCGGGGCCGATTCAAATCGTGAACGACTCGATTCATCACGTACCGAACTACGGGACAGGATTTGCACCATACTTCATGTCGCTCGGTCTCTTTGTCGGGGCGCTCTTGTTGTCAATCGTCTATCCGCTCTATGATCCGGCTGGCAAACCGAAGCGGAGTTTATCTTGGTTGTTATCGAAATCGGGCGTATTAATCGTCGTCGGTTTTGTTCAGGCGCTCGTCTTAAACGTGGCGATGATGACTTTGCTCGGACTCGAGGTCGAGTCACCGCTTCGCTTCTTCGGTTTCAGCTGGCTCGTCAGTATTACGTTCTTATTGATTGTTCAGTTGCTCGTCACGACGCTCGGGAACCCGGGACGGTTCGTTGCCATCGTCTTATTGATTCTTCAATTGACGACGTCGGCCGGGACGTTCCCGCTTGAATTGATTCCACGTGCCTTGCAGCCGTTCAACGCGTTACTTCCAATGACGTATACGGTGGCCGGCTATAAAGAGATTTTGTCGGCGGACGGGCTCAGTTATTTACAAGGGGCGATTCTATACTTGGCGCTCGTGTCGGTCGGTTGCTTCTTCTTGCTCTGGGGATATTTCCGCATCGCTTGGAAGAAAAAATATCGCCCGGCTCCGTCGGAAGCGTGATGCACAATCAACCGAAAATCGTGTATAGTGTATGAAATGGCACTATACACGATTTTTTGTGAAAAAAGTTTTAAAAAAGAATTGACACGGACGTGGCTACTGGTTATTATAGAAAATGTGCTTAGGACACAACACAATAACATGGCGGTGTAGCTCAGCTGGCTAGAGCGTACGGTTCATACCCGTGAGGTCGTGGGTTCGACTCCCTCCGCCGCTACCATTTTATTTAGGCCCGTTGGTCAAGCGGTTAAGACACCGCCCTTTCACGGCGGTAACACGGGTTCGAATCCCGTACGGGTCACTTACCTAAGCGAAAAGAAGCCATCTCAAGTTGAGATGGCTTCTTTTGTTATACCAAGGAGGAGCGACGATGACGAAAGTGCTGATGGCCGTATCGGGTGGGGTGGATTCAATCGTCTTGTTAGACCGCGTCGTGAGAAGCGGTGCTGACGTCGGGATCGCCCACGTCCATCATGGACTTAGGCCCGAGTCCGATGAAGAGTTCGAGTTCGTGAGACAGTTGGCGAAAGCGTACGGTGTGCCGTTTCACGGGAAGCGTCTTGCGTTTCCGGACGGGGGATCACAAGCCGTCTATCGGGCGGCGCGGTATGCATTTTTTGAAACGGTCATGCGTGAAGACGGGTATACCGAACTGATGACGGCTCATCACGGCGATGACGAGCTCGAAACGGTACTCATCCAGCTTCATCGAAACGTCGTCGAAGTGACTGGGATCCCGGAACGTCGACCGTTCGCCGGAGGGACGATTGTTCGTCCGTTGCTGACGGAAACAAAACGACAGCTCTTGGCGTATGCGTCAGCGAACGGACTCGTCTGGCGAGAAGACGCGACGAATGAGCAGACGGATTACTTGCGCAACAAGATCAGACACCACATCGTCCCGCAGCTCCTCGATGTTTGGCCGAACGTGGTTCAAGACGTCGGTCAGGCGGCCCGTCGACAGCGTGAGATTTGGCATAAGCGCTACGACGACGTCGGGAAGTGGATGGTGCGCTACGTCCGTTGTGATATGAAAACGTTTCATGTGAAACTTGAAGACGTGGCCAGTTTGAACGGGCCCGAACGATACGTACTCGGCCGACTCTTATCGGCTAGATATGGTGTCGAGATGGGCGAAGGGATCAGTCGGCTTCTGGACAGTCCAAAAGGGACGGGCCGTTACGACCTTGAAGGCGGCTCTCGATTACAAAAGTATGATGGGGTGATCAGCCTCGTCCCACATACCGATCCAGTGCTGACTGAAGCACCGGGTGACCGAGTGATCTCGAGCCTCCCGGTCCAGGCGTCTTTTGGCGACCGCGGGCTCTCACTTGAAGTCGTCACAGGCAAGGATGGGATCCCGCTCGAGGCGCTCACGTTCCCGTTGACCGTCCGCTCCGTCCGACCAGGGGATGTGATGAAACTCTCGATCGGGACGAAAAAAGTCGCCCGAATCTTGATCGATGCGAAAATTCGTCGTGAAAATCGTCCGTTTGTCCCCTTAGTAGTTGACGCGACAGGGAGGATTGTCGCTATAGTAGGAGTAAGAGTTTCGGATTTTCCGGATAAGTCAGATGCGATTTGCCCACGATTAATGGTAAAATGATGATTGTGTCGGATTAGAAAGAGGAGGATTTCAAGATGTCATTAATGAACGATATGGAAAAGGTGCTTATTTCAAGTGAAGAGATTCAAGTAAAGGTGAAAGAACTCGCGACAACGCTCAGCGAAGAATATAAAGAAGAGTTTCCGCTTCTCGTCTGCGTATTGAAAGGCGCGATGCCGTTCATGTCGGACCTCGTCAAAGAGATGGACATCCATTTAGAGATGGACTTCATGGACGTATCGACGTATCACGGTGGAACGTCATCGACAGGTGAAGTGAAAATCGAGAAAGATTTAAACACGTCTGTAGAAGGACGAGACATCCTGATTGTAGAAGATATCATTGATAGCGGGCTCACGCTCGGCTATCTCGTCGATCTCCTCAAATATCGGAAAGCCAAGTCGGTGAAGATCGTCACGTTGCTCGATAAACCGACGGGTCGCAAGAACGGTCTATCGGCAGACTATAGCGGTTTCGTGATTCCGCACGAGTTTGTCGTCGGCTACGGTCTCGATTACGAAGAGAAATATCGTAACCTTCCTTACGTCGGTGTGCTCAAGCCGAGTGTTTACGGGGGCTAACGTTTTTCTTTTGAAAATGTGACGTGTTAAGATAAAAGAAATACCCCAAAGTATACACATATACTGAATGGGCGAGAACATCGTTTCTCGGAATAGGAGGCAGAGAATGAATCGTGCAGTGAAAAACACCTTAGTGTTCGGTGTGATTTTCCTGGCCTTGATCTTGTTCCTTCAATATTTACAGAACCCGAGTAGCCAGAGCGAAACGCTCTCTTATTCGAAGTTCTTGGAATATGTGGAAGACGATCGGATCGAAACGGCAACCGTACAGGAAATCCCGGGAGCCATCTCAATTACAGGTGACCTTACAGGAGACGAAGACCAGCTTTATGAAACGAATATCCCGGCCAACGAGGCCGAATACGCCGAAGTGCTCTCGCAACTTCGCGCGAATACCGACATTCAAATCGAAGAATCAGAGTCGAGTGGTAGCTGGTTTAGCATCGTATTCGCGATCTTACCGTTCATCATCATCTTCATCTTGTTCTTCTTCTTGCTCAACCAAGCCCAAGGCGGCGGTGGTGGCGGTCGCGTGATGAACTTCGGGAAATCGAAGGCGAAACTCTACGACCAAGAAAAACGTCGTGTAACGTTTGATGACGTTGCCGGGGCGGATGAGGAGAAACAAGAACTCATCGAAGTCGTCGAATTCTTGAAAGACCCTCGCAAATTCTCGAGACTTGGAGCGCGGATTCCGAAAGGTGTCTTGCTCGTCGGTCCTCCGGGAACAGGTAAGACGTTACTCGCTCGTGCAGCTGCGGGAGAAGCCGGTGTACCGTTCTTCTCGATCTCAGGTTCTGACTTCGTCGAAATGTTCGTCGGTGTCGGGGCGTCGCGTGTCCGCGACTTGTTCGAGAACGCGAAAAAGAACGCACCGTGTATCATCTTCATCGATGAGATCGACGCGGTCGGACGCCAGCGTGGTGCCGGTCTTGGTGGTGGCCACGACGAGCGTGAGCAAACGCTCAACCAGCTTCTCGTCGAGATGGATGGATTTAGTGACAACGAAGGAATCATCATGATTGCCGCGACGAACCGTCCGGACATTCTTGACCCGGCCCTTCTTCGTCCAGGTCGATTCGACCGTCAAATCACGGTTGACCGCCCGGATGTTAAAGGCCGTGAAGCAGTACTCAAAGTTCACGCCCGTAACAAACCGCTCGATTCGACAGTTGACTTGAAGTCGATCGCGCAGCGGACGCCTGGATTCTCAGGTGCTGACCTTGAAAACTTGTTGAACGAAGCAGCGCTCGTCGCAGCCCGGTCTGACCGTTCAGCGGTCTCGGTCGTGGATGTCGAGGAAGCGATTGACCGTGTCATCGCTGGTCCTTCTAAGAAGAGCCGCGTCATCTCGGAGAAAGAACGCCAAATCGTCGCCTATCATGAGGCGGGTCATACGATTATCGGGATTGAACTCGAGAACGCAGACGAAGTGCACAAAGTGACAATCGTCCCACGTGGAAATGCTGGCGGATACGTCGTCATGCTTCCGAAAGAAGATCGTTACTTCATGACGAAACCTGAACTCGAAGATAAAATCGTTGGTCTCCTCGGGGGCCGCGTGGCGGAAGACGTCATCTTCGGTGAAGTGTCGACAGGAGCAAGCAATGACTTCCAACGCGCGACTGGTATCGCTCGGAAGATGGTCATGGATTACGGGATGAGCGACAAGCTCGGACCGCTCCAACTTGGATCGAACCATGGAGGACAAGTCTTCTTAGGTCGCGATTTCCAAACGGAACAAAACTACTCGGATGCGATTGCACAAGATATCGACCTCGAGATCCGGGACATCATCAACCGCTGTTACGCGAAAGCGAAACAGATTTTGACTGACCGTAAAGACGATCTCGAGCTCGTCGCGAAGACGTTGCTCGAAGTCGAGACGCTCGATTCGAAACAGATTCGTCACTTGATCAAGACGCGCGAATATCTTCCGCACGAACCGGAAGAGCCGTCTGAACCATCGAAAGATGATGCAAGCGATGAGGCGAAGAAAGATGAGGCGGCCGTCAAGCACGGGCAAGTCATCGATCAGCCTGGAGTCGTTCAAGAAGCGAAGCCGGACGTTGTCCCTGAAGGCGATAAGCCGGAAGCGACACCGACGGAACGCCCGAACAACGAATCACGGTAAGTGTAAGAGACGAATGCCCTAAATAAGGCATTCGTCTTTTTTCGTGTTATAATTCGAGCGAACTGTAATTGACAACAAAGTGAGGAACCATATCATGATTTTAGTGATCGATGTTGGGAATACAAATATTGTCCTCGGGATGTACGATGGTGAGACGCTCGTCCATCATTGGCGCATCTCGACGGACCGCACGAAAACGACCGACGAGTACGGTATGCTCGTCAAATCGCTGTTTGACCACTCGAACGTCTCGTTTGACCAAATCGACGGCGTCATTTTGTCTTCGGTTGTTCCACCGGTCATCTTCCCGCTCGAACAGATGTCGCAGCGCTACTTCAACGTCCGGCCGATCGTCGTCGGTCCCGGCGTGAAAACAGGTCTCGACATCCACGTCGATAATCCGCGTGAAGTCGGGGCGGACCGCATCGTCAACGCGGTCGCAGGTATTGCCAAGTACGACGGTCCATTGATCATCGTCGACTTCGGTACGGCGACGACGTATTGCTATATCGATGACAAACGCCGTTATCACGGCGGGATCATCTCCCCGGGGATTATGATCTCGGTCGAGGCGCTCTATCAACGGGCCGCGAAATTACCGCGCATCGAGCTCGCGACCCCGCCGACCGTCGTCGGGAAAAATACGATCCAAGCGATGCAATCGGGCACGTATTACGGGTATGTCGCCCAAGTCGACGGCATCGTCAGTCGCGTCAAGCGTGAAGTCGGGGAAGCGACCGTCATCGCGACAGGTGGGCTGGCCCGTTTGATCAGTGAACATGCCGAAACGATTGACGTCGTCGACTCGTTCTTGACGCTCGATGGACTTCGTCTCATCTATGAGCGCAACCAGAAATAAACTTTAAAGGAGTTACTCAATATGATTCAACCAGAACAACAAGCGTTACTTGACCAAATGAAAGACGACTATCTCGTCCGTGCCCTCGGGTTCGGTGGAGAAGTCCGGGCGTTCGCCGTACGGACGACAAAAACGATTTTCGAAACGCAACTTCGTCATCAGACGACACCGGTCGCCTCAGCCGCGCTCGGGCGGACGATGACGATCGGGACGATGATCGGTTCGATGCAAAAAGGAGCCGCGCGCGTCACCCTTAAAGTCGAAGGCGATGGACCGATCGGGAAAATCATCGTCGATGCGGACACGGCAGGAGACGTCCGCGGATACGTGTCACATCCGCGTGTCGAAGGCGGAACATTCGTCAACGACCACGGATTGACGAAGTTGAAAGTCGGCGATGTCGTCGGCCGCGGCACGGTCTCGGTCATCAAAGACCTCGGGCTAAAAGACTTCGTTGGCGGTTCGTCCGAAATTCAAACGGGTGAGATCAGTGAAGACTTCACGTACTACTTCGCGACGTCGGAACAAGTGCCTTCAGTCGTCGGAGCTGGTGTGCTCGTGCTTCCAGAAGATGAATCGATTTTAGCTGCCGGTGGGATTATCGTCCAGTTGATGCCGGACGCTTCAGAGCAAACGATTCAAGCGTTAGAAGACGCATTGAAAACGTTCCCGCCAGTGTCGGTTCTCATCGGAGAAGAGAAGACACCAGAAGAGATGCTGCATATGCTCCTCGGAGATAGCTTAGAAGTACTCGACCACCAAGCGATACAGTTCAACTGTACGTGCAGCCGGGATCGGATGGAAAGTGCGATCATCGGGCTCGGTACCGAAGAGATCCGTCAAATGATCGAAGAAGATGGCGGCGCCGAGGCGGTTTGCCACTTCTGTGGCGAAAAGTATCACTTCTCGGCTGAACAGCTCGAAGTGATGAAACAGCAAGCACGCTGAGGCTGTCGTTCCAAATTGCATATTTTCAATCCGATAGGGTATTATTACAATATCGGAATAGTCGGAATTATGAAGGAGGAAATGAAATGCGTATCGTAGATTCAGTGACAGACTTAATTGGAAAGACTCCGGTCGTGAAGTTGAACGGGCTGACTGGCCCGGATGACGCGACGGTTTACATGAAGTTAGAATATATGAACCCTGGTTCGAGTGTAAAAGACCGGATCGCCTTAGCGATGATCGAGGCCGCTGAGGAAGAAGGCGTCTTAAAGCCGGGTGACACAATCATCGAGCCGACGAGTGGGAACACGGGCATCGGACTCGCAATGGTCAGTGCCGCTAAAGGCTATAAGGCAATTCTCGTCATGCCGGAAACGATGAGTATGGAACGTCGCAATCTGCTTCGTGGATACGGTGCCGAGCTGATTTTGACGCCTGGTCCTGAGGGGATGGGCGGAGCGATTCGCCGGGCGACAGAAGAAGCTGAGAAAAACGGCTACTTCCTCCCGCAACAATTCAATAATGCGGCCAACCCGAACGTCCATGAAATGACGACCGGCCCTGAGATCGTCGATGCGTTCGACGCGTCAGGTCTTCAAGTCGATGCGTTCATCGCTGGTGTCGGTACAGGCGGAACGATCACAGGAGCGGGTAAAGTATTGAAAGCCCACTATCCGGACGTGCAAATTTTAGCGGTCGAACCGGTCGACTCTCCAGTCTTATCTGGCGGGAAGCCAGGACCTCATAAAATTCAAGGCATCGGGGCCGGCTTTATCCCGTCGATTTTAGACACTGAGATTTACGAAGGTGTCCTTCAAATCACGACAGAGCAGGCGTTCGAGTACGCGCGTCTCGCGGCTCGGACGAATGGTGTGCTCGGTGGCATCTCGTCAGGTGCAGCCATCGCGGCCGCGGTCGATACGGCGAAGCGCCTTGGGAAAGGCAAAAACGTGCTCGCGATCATCCCGTCAAACGGAGAACGCTACCTTAGCACGCCGCTCTATCAGTTCGACGAAGAATCAGATAGCGTTCGCGCATAACAAACGGCAGTTACCAGAAGACATCTTCTTTCGGTAATTGCCTTTTCTTGTGTACAATTAGAGGCATGAATGAGTGGAACGGGGGGATTTGACGTGAGAACGACAGCGTTCAAAACGATGCGAACGACAAAAGAGAGAATGTATGAGACGTATATGACGTTGACGGAAGCGGGCGAGCGCTATGCGTGGCTCGAGAGCGGGAGGGCTGGACGTTACACGATGGCCGGGATCGAGCCGTTCGGTGCGCTTCACGTGAAAGATGGGACTGGAACGCTCGTCATTTCAGATAAGACCGAGACGTTTTATGGCCAACCGCTCGACATCGTCGAGCAAGTGCGGGCCCGTTACGTTGCCGCAAGACCAGAAGGAGCACCGCCATTCTTCGGTGGGATGATCGGTTATGTCAGTTACGATGTCGCCCGGACACTCGAACGCTTGCCGCTTCAAGCCGAAGATGATCTAGGGACGCCCGACGTCTCGTTCTTGCTGTTTGACGAAGTGGCGGTATTTGACGAAGCGACATCGCTCCTCTATTTGCTGGTCACCGCCGATGAAGAAGTAGAAGCGAAGCTCGAGCGCTGGGCTGCCCTATGGCAGACGGAGACGCATTACACGTTCGGACCGGTCGCGCAAGCGCCACTCGAGCGAGCGCGTTCTCTATCGCAAGGTGAATTCGTCGAAGCTGTGCAGAAAATTCAAGACTACATCGTCGAAGGCGACGTGTTCCAAGTGAATCTGAGCGTCCGCCAATCGGAAGCGCTGCTCGCGGACCCACGCCACGTCTATGACACATTGCGCCAAATGAATCCCTCACCGTATATGGGGTACTTCGTCGACGATTTTTTGACGATGGTGTCGGCCTCGCCAGAACTGTTGATTGAGAAACACGGGACGTCGATCTCGACACGCCCGATCGCCGGGACACGGCCGCGCGGACGGGACGAGGCAGAAGATATGGAACTAGCGCGGACGTTGCTCGACAACGAGAAAGAGCGGGCCGAGCACGTCATGCTCGTTGATTTGGAGCGGAACGACCTCGGGAAAGTGGCGGCTTATGGGACGGTACACGTCGACGAATTGATGGTCATCGAGAAGTACTCACACGTCCAGCACATCGTTTCGAACGTGCGCGGCACGATCCGAGACGGTGTGTCCGGGTCAGAGGCGCTCGGGGCGATGTTCCCGGGCGGAACGATTACCGGTGCCCCGAAAATTCGGACGATGGAAATCATCGAGGAACTTGAACCGGTTCGACGTGGGATTTACACGGGTTCGTTCGGCTGGATCAGTTGGGACGACGACCTCGTCTTTAACATCACGATCCGGACGATGGTCGTCAAAGACGGGATGGCCCACGTCCAGGCTGGGGCAGGGATCGTCATCGACTCCGACCCGGTCGCTGAATATGAAGAATCGTTGTCGAAAGCGAAGGCGCTATGGGCCGCGAAAGAAATGACGGAGGCGACGGTATGATTTTACTCATCGATAACTACGACTCATTCACGTACAACTTGGTTCAATACTTTGGTGAGCTTGGAGAGGACTTGATCGTGCGTCGTAATGACGACGTTACGATCGAAGAGATTAAACAGATGGGTCCGAGTTATCTCGTCATCTCGCCAGGTCCGCGGACGCCGAACGAAGCGGGGATCAGCGTCGACGCGATTCGGACGTTTGCTGGGAATATCCCGATTTTCGGGGTGTGTCTCGGTCATCAAGCGATCGGTCAGGCGTTCGGCGGGAAAGTCGTCCATGCGGACCGCCTCATGCACGGGAAGACGTCACCGATCGAACATGACGGCAAGACGTTATTTAAAGACATCCCACAGCAGACGATCGTGACGCGTTACCATTCGCTCGCCGTCGAGCGCGCTTCATTGCCGTCCTGCTTAGAAGTGACGGCTGAGACGAGCACGGGCGAGATCATGGCGCTACGCCATAAAGAATTGCCGATCGAGGGCGTCCAATTCCATCCTGAAGCCATCTTGACGGAACATGGGAAAGACATGATTAAAAATTTTATCGAGGCGTATCGTCATGTGGCTTTGGCATAACGGCGAACTGCGCGGCAGTTCAGAAGTGACGGTGCCGGTTCACGACCACGGTTTTTTGTACGGGATGGGGTTGTTCGAGACGTTCCGGACGTTTGACGGGGTCCCGTTCTTGTTCGACCTCCATTGGGACAGGCTTGAGAAAAGTATGGACGCACTTTGGATCGATCTACCTTATACGAAGCAGGAAATCAGACAGGCGATTCAAGACGTCGTGCGTCAAAACGAGGCGCCGAACGTATATATCCGACTGAACGTCTCCGCCGGTGTCGCTCCGCTCGGTCTGCACGACGGGCGTTACTCACGGCCGAACGTGACGCTGCTCGTCAAACCGTTACCGGAAACGTTCGAACCGACCGAGAAACGGCTTGAGGCACTCCCGTTTCCGAGAAGTCGACCGGAAGCGGCGTTCCGTTTGAAGTCACATCACTATATGAACAACATCCTTGGAAAACGTGCCTTGGTCGACCGGGAAGCGGAAGGTTTGTTCGCGGACGAGGCGGGACGTGTCGTCGAGGGACTCGTCTCAAACATCTTTTGGGTGGAACAGGATGGGCGGCTATGGACGACGCCGCTCGCGACCGGGGCGCTTGCGGGCGTGACCCGGCACTGGCTGATGGAGACATTTGACGTGCTCGAACGTGACGTGACGTTTAAAGAACTCGAGCATGCATCCGAAATTTGGCTCACGAACTCGGTGCAACAAATCGCACCGGTCACCGCTTATGCCGGCCGGACGTATCCAGGCAAGCAGGGGGCTCGATTTACAGCGTGTTGGTCCGAGTTACGACGAGCAATTGAAAGTGAGGGAACAGCATGACAAAAATTATGGGCATTTTAAACGTGACGCCAGATTCATTTTCAGACGGTGGACGTTATAACGCAGTCGAGCAAGCGCTCGAACACGCTAAACGGCTCGTTCAGGACGGGGCCGATGCGATCGACGTCGGAGGCGAGTCGACAAGGCCGGGCGCACAGTTCGTCACGGCGGATCAAGAGATCGACCGAGTTGTCCCGGTCATTCGCCGCCTGAAAGAGGAGCTTGACGTCCTGATCTCGATCGATACGTACAAACCTATCGTTGCGCGAGCGGCACTTGAAGCGGGCGCTGACATGATCAATGACGTGTGGGGGTCGAAGTGGGACGATCAATCGATGGCAGAAGTGGCCAAAGAGTTTAACGTCCCGATCATTTTGATGCATAATCGAGACAACCGAAACTATGGACACTTCATCGAAGAAGTCGTCGGCGACATACAAGAATCAATCGCGATCGCCCGTGCCGCCGGTGTACGTGATGACCAGATTTGGTTAGACCCCGGCATCGGCTTCGCCAAGGACTACAACCAAAACTTAGAGCTCATGAATCGGCTCGACGTCATCACGAATCTCGGGTTCCCCGTTCTGCTCGGGACATCGCGAAAATCGTTCATCGGCCAGACACTTGATTTACCGACCGAGGAGCGGGTCGAAGGGACGGTCGCGACGACATGTCTCGGGATTGTGAAGGGGTGCGCCTGGGTACGGGTGCACGATGTGTTAGAGAACAAACGGGCGTCACGGATGATGGATGCGATGTTAGGAGGCGGACAAGTTGGATAAGATGTTTGTGAACGGGATGCGTTTTTACGGTTACCACGGTGTATTTGAAGAAGAGAACCGGCTCGGTCAGCGATTTAATATTGATTTGATGTGTGAGTTAGACCTGGCCCCTGCCGGCCAGTCCGATAATTTGGAAGACAGCGTCAGCTATGCCGGACTCTATCAACTGACAGAAGACATCGTCACAGGCGAGGCGGTCAACTTACTCGAAGCACTCGGTGAACGGATCACGACGGCCGTGCTCGCCCACAGTGACAAGATTCAAAGTGTGACGGTCAAGGTCATCAAACCGGATCCACCGATTCCGGGCCATTACGATTCGGTCGCGATCGAGATGACGCGGAGGCGTAACGGATGATGTATGTGGCGCTTGGTTCGAATATCGGTGAACGGGAGCGTTATTTGTTCGGTGCCCTTCAAGAGATGGAGGCGGCCGGTCTTCATGTGACGAAGCAATCGAATGTATACGAGACGGCACCGGTCGGCTATACAGATCAACCATCGTTTTATAACATGGTCGTCGAAGTCGAGACATCGCTAGGGGCGGACGATGCGCTCGTTCGTCTCCAACAGGTTGAGCGCGGTCTTGGGAGAGAGCGTCTGTTTAAGAACGGGCCGCGTACGATCGACCTTGACATCTTGCTCTATAACGGCGAATATATACAATCGAAGCACTTAACTGTTCCGCATCCGCGAATGCATGAACGTGCTTTTGTCCTTGCCCCGCTCGCGGAGATTGCTCCGACGCTCGAGGTTAATGGGAAGACGGTACGACAATTATGCGATGCCTTGCCGGAATCGGAGCGGCGCGACGTCGTACGTCTACAGTCGTTAACGTCATTAGTCGGTTCTGTTTAACGCTATTGAAGGAAGTGAAGCAATGTCAGGGTTCAAAATTGGTAACGTTGATATAAAAAATCGGGCGGTCCTCGCCCCGATGGCCGGAGTGACGAACCCGGCATTTCGTTTGATTGCGAAGGAATTCGGTGCCGGACTCGTTTGTGCGGAGATGGTCAGCGACAAAGGGATTTTATTTGAAAACGCGAGAACGCTGCGCATGTTATACGTCGATGAGCGCGAAAAGCCGCTCAGCCTGCAAATTTTTGGCGGTTCGAAAGACACGCTCGTGAAAGCGGCGCAATACGTGGATCAAAACACGAACGCCGATATCATCGACATCAACATGGGGTGTCCGGTCCCGAAAGTCACGAAATGTGAAGCGGGTGCTAAGTGGCTCCTCGATCCGGATAAGGTTTATGAGATGGTGAACGCTGTATCGAAGGCGGTGGACAAACCGGTGACCGTCAAGATGCGTACCGGCTGGGACAGTCAGCACATCTACCTCCTAGATAACGTCAGAGCGGCCGAATCCGGTGGCGCGGCGGCGATCGCGATTCACGGACGGACGCGGTCCCAATTGTATGAAGGAACAGCCAACTGGGAGCTTATTGGTGAGGCGAAGAAAATTGCCGGCATCCCGATTATCGGGAACGGTGATATTACGACGCCGCAACAAGCGAAGCATGCCCTCGACCATTACGGTGTCGATGCGGTCATGATCGGGCGGGCTGCCCTCGGAAATCCATGGATGCTCTATCAGACGGTGCAGTACCTCGAGACGGGTGAACTTCCGGCCGAGCCGGAGGCACGCGAGAAAATTGACATTTGCATGCTGCATCTCGATCGTTTGATCGACTTGAAAGGCGAGGTGGCGGCGGTTCGTGAAATGCGTCAACACGTGGCCTGGTACTTGAAAGGTCTCAAAGGAAACGGGCCGGTCCGTAAGCAAGTCTTCGAGTTGGAATCACGGGATGCCGTCGGGAGTGTGCTCTACGATTTCGTCGGACAGATCGAGAACGCGCCACAAGAAGTGTGAACTAGTGTAAAAAAGTGATTTATGGTAAGCTTGTTTGGCGAAAAAGTGATACGCAAAGAGCGAACAGCTTAGGCTGTGCTGTTGGCCGTGAGGTCGACAGCTTTTTGTTAGGACCAAACCCAATATGTATAGAGGAGTGAATGGAGTAGTGAGTCACGAGTTGGAAATGAACGACCAAATGCAGGTTCGATTTGAAAAGATGACTGAGATGCGCGCGCAAGGGCTCGACCCGTTCGGACATCGGTTCGAACGTTCAGCCCATGCCGGTGAATTACATGAGCAATATGAAGCGATTGAGAAAGAGGCGCTCGCTGAGCAAGACGTAGAAGTCACGCTCGCGGGACGGATTATGACGAAACGTGGAAAAGGGAAGGTCTTCTTCGCCCACATCCAAGACGTCACGGGACAGGTTCAAATTTACGTCCGTAAAAATGACGTAGGGGATGAGGCGTTTGATTTGTTCAAATCATCTGACCTCGGTGATATTGTCGGCGTGAAAGGTAAGCTGTTCAAAACGAATGTTGGCGAGTTATCGATTCACGTCGAGACGTTTGAACTTTTGACGAAAGCGCTCCGTCCGCTTCCAGACAAATATCATGGCTTAAAAGATGTCGAACAACGTTATCGTCAACGTTATCTCGATTTGATCACGAACAATGATTCGCGCCAAACATTCATTTTGCGTAGCCGAATCATTTCAGAGATCCGTAACTTCTTGAACCATCGCGGTTACTTAGAAGTTGAGACACCGATGCTCCATACGATTGCAGGCGGAGCAGCTGCCCGTCCGTTCTTGACGCACCATAACGCCCTCGATATGGAACTTTATATGCGCATCGCGATCGAGCTTCACTTGAAGCGCCTCATCGTCGGTGGCCTTGAGCGTGTTTATGAGATTGGCCGTGTCTTCCGTAACGAAGGTATCTCGACACGACACAACCCAGAGTTCACAATGATCGAGCTCTATGAAGCGTACGCTGATTACAACGACATCATGGATTTGACAGAAGAACTCGTTGCGCACGTTGCTAAAGAAGTACTCGGTACGACAGACGTGAAGTATGGAGAAGATACGATCCATCTTGGTGTCGGTTGGAAGCGGGCCCATATGGTCGACTTGGTTAAAGAAGAGATGGGTGTCGACTTCTGGCAGCAGATGTCTGATGCACAGGCACGTGAACTTGCGAAAGAGCACGGAGTAGAAGTCCAAGACCATATGACGTTCGGTCATATCGTCAACGAGTTCTTCGAACAAAAAATCGAAGAGACGTTGCTTCAACCTACGTTCGTCACGGGACATCCGGTCGAAGTGTCGCCGCTTGCGAAGAAGAACGATCAAGACCCGCGCTTCACAGATCGCTTCGAGCTGTTCATCGTTCGTCGTGAACACGCGAACGCGTTCACAGAGTTGAACGATCCAATCGATCAACGTGAGCGCTTCGAAGCCCAACTACTTGAAAAAGAAGCTGGGAACGATGAGGCCCATGAACTTGATAACGACTTCCTAGAAGCGCTCGAGTACGGGATGCCGCCAACAGGTGGTCTCGGAATCGGGATTGACCGTCTTGTCATGTTGCTCACAGACGCACCATCGATTCGCGACGTATTGCTCTTCCCGACAATGCGTCACCAACAGTAACAAGTTACGACCTCTCACCATTGCGGTGAGAGGTTTTTGGTTTCTACAGCCAAGCTATAACGTGGCAGGAAACTTTTTCAGAAAAACTTTTACCGAAACTATTGCATTCTATTTGAGGATGGGTTAAAGTAATAAACGTTGCCGCTGATGGCAGCGGAAAAGAATTAAAAAAGTGGTTGACAACTGTGTCGATGACTTGTAATATTGTAAGAGTCGTTAAGAGCGACAGACGAACTTTGAAAACTGAACGATGAGGCAAAAAAGTTTTACAAGTTTTGATTGAAGCGCAAGCTTCGTCATTTTCAAGAGCTATATCAAATTCTTTGGAGAGTTTGATCCTGGCTCAGGACGAACGCTGGCGGCGTGCCTAATACATGCAAGTCG
>NZ_SJUU01000013.1:0-53807 GCF_004337115.1 Exiguobacterium sp. SH3S3 | reverse complement strand
CGACTTGCATGTATTAGGCACGCCGCCAGCGTTCGTCCTGAGCCAGGATCAAACTCTCCAAAGAATTTGATATAGCTCTTGAAAATGACGAAGCTTGCGCTTCAATCAAAACTTGTAAAACTTTTTTTGCCTCATCGTTCAGTTTTCAAAGACCAAATGTTGTCGTGTTAGCGACTTTTTAATAATAGCGAGTTCACTTTTTAAAGTCAACCGTTTTTTATTATTTTTTTCACTTTTTTCTGTTGCTCAAATTTGAACAGCAGCGACGTTTATTAATATATCAGTGCCTATACTATTCGTCAACTGTTTTTCTAAAAAAACTTTGATTGCTTCAAAATTTATTTCGATACGCTTAAATTGACCGTGGACTCCCTTCTTAACCAATGGAAAAGCTCAGGCGAAATCACCTGAGCTCATCACTGGCAAGAGAACATTACGACGATTTAGACGAGACGCGTTTCTTCGCCTTTAATGACTCTTTAGGACCACTATTCGATTTTGATACTGCTTCACCGTGCGCTGGCGCTTGGAAGCGATGAAGCATCAACACTTGATAAGCGTTGGCGAACACGAGCGTCGCAAGTGCCGGCCATAGAAGAGCGATCTCATCTGTCGCTTGCAGTGCCGGAATCCACTCGATCAACGTAATGACGATCATCAAGAAGAGCGTCGGGATAAATGCACTCGCGTTCGTCTGTCTCGCCTTGCTCGTCGCTACAATCCACGACACGACGACTAGGACGAGCATCTCTCCGATATAACGCCACATGTGATCATTGCCAAATGCGAGCATGCGCAGATAGACCGCGTCAAATAACGCGAATATGATCAAGACCACTTGAACTCGATTCCACAGTTTCGCTCCGCGGAATAAATCCAAGCCGACACGGTGGACGATCAAGTAGGCAAAAAAACCCATCATACTGATTCCCGTCCACGTACTCGAGTAACTGAGTGCCGTCACAATCGCTTCCCACGACTGACTGACCAAATAACCCGGATTGGCGAGTAAATTCATCAGGAACCCAAATAGCGTCCCGAAAACGAGTGTCGTCCAAAACAAACGTAAAAAACCTTGTACTTTCATCTGCTAACCATTCACCCTTCTATTTGTTGAATGACCGATTGCGCCAATTCATCATATGTTTTCTCAAACGGATGCCCGTCCCGGTAGACCGAAGGCGCAAAGTCGTCTTCATTGTCATACGGCTGACCGAGCGGGATTTGCGCGAGCAGTTTACTCTTGAGCGCTTCTGATAATTTTTCGCCGCCGCCGTAACCGAAGACGTATTCTTTCTCGCCCGTTACCTTGCTCTCGAAGTACGCCATATTCTCAATGATTCCGAGTACTTTATGGTTCGTCTTGATTGCCATCGCACCCGCTCGAGCCGCGACGAACGCAGCGGTCGCGTGAGGTGTCGTTACAATCAACTCCTGGCATGACGGGAGCATCGAGTGGATATCAAGCGCGACGTCACCTGTCCCTGGCGGTAAATCGAGCAACAAGTAGTCGAGGTCGCCCCACTCCACATCATTGAAGAAGTTGTTGAGCATCTTCCCGAGCATCGGTCCGCGCCAGATGACCGGCGCATTGTCTTCGACGAAGAAGCCCATCGAGATGACTTTTACCCCGAACCGCTCGACCGGGATGATCTTTTCACCTCGGACGACGGGACGTTCTTCAATCCCGAGCATGTCCGGGACACTGAACCCGTAAATATCTGCATCGATCAAGCCGACCCTTTTACCGGCACGTGCTAACGCGACCGCCAAGTTGACCGACACCGTCGACTTCCCGACGCCGCCTTTTCCTGAAGCGATTGCTATGAACGTCGTTCCTGAGTTTTCACGAAGGATAGCCGGTTTTGTCGCTTCTTTTAAACTTTCGTCATTTAGCGCTTCGAAACGAAGGCCGACCGTCTTAAAGCCTTTTCCTTTCAACAATGTGACGATCTCTTGTTGCAGCTGAAGCTGTTCCCCGCTCCCGGTCTGACCGAGCGCCACTTTCACGCTGACATAGTCTTCTTTAATTCGGACGTCTTTCACGCCAGCTGTATCTCCAAGCGTACGGTTGATCGTCGGATCGACCAATACTGCTAATTCTTCACGAACTTGTTCTACTGTAAGCATGTCATTCCCCCTAATTTCTGTCTCGATAACAGTATATCAAAAAAAGCGTTTTCTTGAGGGAACGAAAACTAACTATTTCTCGAGCAACAAAAAAACTCTCCGCCCATAAAGGGCGAAGAGTTTAGACCAAACTTTTCGAAGATTAACGCTTCGAGAACTGTGGTGCGCGACGTGCTGCTTTAAGACCGTATTTTTTACGCTCTTTCATACGTGCGTCACGAGTCAAGAAGCCTTTTTCTTTGAGGCTTGGACGGAATTCTGGGTCCGCTTGAAGAAGCGCACGTGATACGCCGTGGCGAATCGCTCCAGCTTGTCCAGTGAATCCACCACCGTTAACGTTAACGATGATATCGTATTTACCTTCTGTTTCAGTCAATACGAGTGGTGATTTTGCCATCATGATCAAAGTCTCATGACCGAAGTATTCTGAAATATCACGGCCATTTACAACAACTTTGCCGTCACCTGCAACGAGGTGAACACGAGCCACCGAGTGCTTGCGGCGGCCAGTTCCGTAGTAACGTACATCTGCCATCGTTTAGTTCCTCCTTGTGTCCCGATTAACCGCGAAGTTCGTAAACTTCTGGTTTTTGTGCTTCGTGGTTGTGCTCAGCTCCAGCGTAAACGTGGAGTTTAGTGAATTGTTGACGACCGAGTGATCCTTTTGGAAGCATCCCTTTGATCGCGAGTTCAAGCATACGCTCTGGGCGTTTTGCAAGAAGCTCTTTTGCAGTTTGTGATTTCAAGCCGCCTGGATGACCTGAATGACGGTAGTACATCTTGTCGTTCAGTTTGTTACCAGTCAATTTGACTTTCTCAGCGTTGATGATGATGACGTGGTCTCCGCAATCAACGTGTGGTGTGAAAGTTGGCTTGTGCTTACCGCGAAGAAGTGATGCTACTTCACTAGTCATACGACCGAGTGTTTTGCCTTCTGCATCGATAAGGTGCCATTTGCGTTCTACTTCAGATGCTTTAGCCATGAATGTCGTGCGCATGTGGAATACCTCCTAAAATGTCTGTTCATTTGATTTTTTTAATGCTTGTTTGATGCTTTATCATAATCCTAGTTTACGGGGCTAAGATTGTGGTTCATCTCTCAATGTGAAAATGAAATGCCAATGAATATGATACGTTTTTACAAGGGGAATGTCAATCTACTTTTTTATAATTCACATTCCATAAATATAGACCGTGCGGTGGAGCCGTAATCCCAGCACTGCGGCGGTCTTTCGCCGCGAGCATTCGACTCACATCGGCCGGTTCATACTTCCCTCTGCCAACCTCCATTAACGTACCGACCATAATCCGGACTTGGTTATACAGAAAGCCGGATCCGACGAAGCGAAAGTACATTTCGTCTCCCGCCTCAACAAGTTCCGCTTCATAAATCGTGCGGACACGGTCCACCACTTCTGACTTCGTCACCGAAAACGAAGTGAAATCATGTGTTCCGACGAGTGACCGGAGCGCTTGACGCATCCGTTCCCGGTCAAGCGCATACGTCACCGTCACGACATGGTGGCGGCGGAACGGATCGACGTCAGTGCGAATGAAGTAACGATACTCTTTCCGTTTCGCACCATAGCGGGCATGGAAAGAAACATCTACTTCTTCGGCCGAACAAACAAGGATATCATCTGGCAACATCGCGTTCAACGCTTTGACGAAGCGATCTGCCGGCATTGATAAATGCGTATCGAAGTGGATGACCTGACCTTTAGCGTGAACACGGGCGTCTGTCCGCCCAGAAGCGACGACTTTCACCGCCTGACCATGCATCCTCGCAAGAACCGTCTCGACTTCGGCCTGAACCGTATTGCCGTTCGGCTGGACTTGATAGCCCGCATAATTCGTCCCATCATAAGCAATCGTCAATTTAACCCGTCTCATCCTATCCCTCGCAATCCAATCAATATGAGTGTCAAGCAGACGAAAACGATCAACAATCCTGTGTCGCGCCGTTCCCACGTCATCTCACGCCACCTCGTCCGCCCTTCACCCCCACGGTACCCGCGGGCTTCCATCGCCGTGGCAAGGTCCTCAGCCCGCTTAAACGCGGACACGAACAATGGGATCATGAGCGGGACGACCGCTTTTAGCCGATCTTTAATCGGACCACTCTTTAAATCGACGCCTCGCGCCTGTTGCGCCTTCATGATGCGATCCGTCTCGTCGGCTAGCGTCGGCAAGAAACGAAGCGAGATGGACAGCATCAGGGCGATCTCGTGTGCCGGCACTCGTATGCGTTCGAGTGGACGAAGACCGGCTTCAATCGAATCGGTCAGTTCCATCGGCGTCGTCGTCAAGGTGACGAGCGTCGTCAACATGACGAGATAGAAGAAACGGAGCGAGACGATCAAGCCCATCCTCACCCCTTCCGAGTAAATCGAGAACGGACCGAGTGAAACGAGCAACGTCCCTTCCCGATTGAAGAACAGTTGCAACAGGAGTGTGAACACGATCAAAAATAAAATCATTTTCAACCCGTTCCATAAATAGCGCCATGACAACTGAGACAATTTGACCGCGAATAACGTGAACGCGAGTAAAAACACGTTCGTCCACAAATTGTCGGCCAAGAAGACGACTGGAATAAACCCAAGGATGAACAACGTTTTGGCCCGAGCGTCAAGTGTGTGCAGCCATGAATGACCGGGAATGTATTGCCCGATGATCATATGGCTCCCCCCTTTCTCAACTCGGCCGCAATCCAGTCCGCTAGTTCGACTTCCGTCCGAAGGGATGGAGGCTCGACTCCGAACGTCGGTGCGAGTTCAAGCGCGAGCCGAAGCACGTTCGGGATGTCGAGTTGCAACGAGCGAACGAGTGACTCGTCCTTGAACAGTTCGAACGGGTCACCGTCGAAAGCGACTTGTCCTTGTTCCATGACGACGACACGTTCCGCATACGTCAACACGTCATCCATGTCATGCGAGACGAGGATGAGCGTCAAGTCGAGTTCTTCTTTTAAACGTTTAAACAGTGCCAGCATGTCTTGACGGCCGAGCGGGTCGAGTCCTGCCGTCGGTTCATCGACGACTAAGACGTCCGGACGGCTCGCGAGCACGCCCGCAATCGCGACGCGTCGCATCTGTCCGCCCGACAAATCGAACGGGGAACGGTCCCATAACGTTTCATCGAGACCGACAAGGCGCAGGGCCGCATGGGCCCGTTCTTTCGACTCGGCCTCCGTCGCACCGAAGTTGCGGGGACCAAACATCACGTCGCGTTCGACCGTCTCTTCAAACAGTTGATGCTCGGGATACTGAAAGACGAGCCCAACGCGGCGCCGAAGCGGAAGCAAACTTTGCTTTTTATCGCGACGCTTCGTAATCGCACGTACTGTAATGTCATCCACGACGACACGACCTTTTGTCGGTCGCAGTAAGCCGTTCATGTGCTGAACGAGTGTCGATTTCCCAGAGCCGGTATGGCCAAGAAACGCAACAAGCGCCCCCGACGGAATAAATACATTCACATCGCGCAGCGCGGTTCGTTCAAACGGAGTATTCAATTGATAAAGGTATGTCACTTCTTCAATGCTAATCGGCATAGATGGTTCACCAACTCCGAATGTTGTAGCATCAGACGATCGAGTGGTATGCCCCGTTCCTTCAGTTCGAGTTGCATCCGTACGATAAACGGCACATCCAATTGGATGGCACGTAACGCTTCCGGATTTCTAAACACGTCTTCTGGTGTACCGGTCATTGCAATTTTCCCTTTAGACAGGGCAATGATACGGTCGGCAAACAACACTTCGTCGAGCTCGTGTGTAATGGCGACAACGGTCATCCCTTCTGAGACGAGCTGTTGTACCGTTTGTAACACCTCTTTACGCCCAATCGGGTCGAGCATCGAGGTAGCTTCATCGAGCACGAGGACATGCGGGCGCATTGCGAGAGCCGAAGCAATCGCAACACGCTGCTTTTGTCCACCGGATAACTGATGCGGTTCACGGTCCGCTAGTTCCGATAATCCAACGCGCGCTAGACTGTCATCAATTCGACGAACCATTTCTTGACGTGGAAGTCCCATGTTTTCGAGAGAGAACGCCACATCATCGCGCACGGTCGCCCCGACAAACTGATTGTCGGGATTTTGGAAGACGACACCGATCCGTTTACGAACGTCCCACACGTCTGTGGCGTCCGTCGGATCGAGCGTCTCAACCCGGACCTCTCCTTCCTGAGGAAGCAAAAGCCCGTTCCACAACTTCGTCAAAGTCGACTTGCCGGAACCATTATGGCCAACGATGGCGAGCCATTCCCCTTTGTATACATCGAGTGACAACCCGTCTAAGGCTGGCTCGGTTTGTCCCGGGTAACGAAACACGACATCGCGTACCATAATTTGAGATTCCATCTGTCGACTCCTTTCCGATGTGGAAACAGGGCAATACGTGACCGCATGCCCTGTTGACTGCCTAATGAATTAGACGAGTTCGATGATTACGACTTCCGCACCGTCACCGCGGCGTGGGCCGACTTTCATGATGCGTGTGTATCCACCTTGACGTTCAGCGTAGCGTGGTGCCACGTCTTCGAACAATTTTTGGATTGCGTTTTTCTCTCCAGCGCTCTCTTTGCGAACGAATGAAGCTACTTGACGACGGGCATGAAGATCGCCACGTTTTCCAAGAGTGATTAATTTTTCAACGACTGGGCGAAGTTCTTTCGCTTTTTGTTCAGTTGTTTGAATGCGCTCGTTGATAATAAGGTCAGTTGCAAGATCACGCAAAAGAGCCTTGCGTTGCGAGCTTGTACGGCCAAGTTTCGAATAAGCCATTACATTTCCCTCCTTCGGTTGAACTTAGTCTTCTTTACGCAAGCCCAAACCGAGCTCGTCCAACTTGAGTTGAACTTCTTCGAGTGATTTACGTCCGAGGTTACGGACTTTCATCATCTCTTCCTCTGATTTGTTTGCGAGTTCTTGAACAGTGTTGATGCCGGCGCGCTTCAAGCAGTTGTACGAACGAACTGAGAGATCGAGTTCTTCGATCGTCATTTCAAGTACTTTTTCTTTTTGGTCTTCTTCTTTCTCGACCATAATTTCTGCGTTGAGAGCTTCGTCAGTCAAACCAACAAAGATATTCAAGTGTTCTGTCAAAATTTTCGCTCCAAGCGATACTGCTTCTTCCGGACGGATTGAACCATCTGTCCACACGTCTAATAGAAGCTTATCGAAGCTAGCATCTTGACCGACACGTGTTTTGTCTACTTCGTAGTTCACGCGTTGAATCGGTGTATAGATCGAATCGATTGGAATGACACCAATCGGCATATCATCACGTTTGTTATCTTCTGCCTGGACGTAACCACGACCACGGCGAGCAGTCAAACGCATGCGAAGCGTCGCATTGTCAGCGAGAGTCGCGATGTGGAGCTCAGGATTCAAGATTTCAACGTCGCTATCATGGGTAATGTCTGCCGCAGTGACAGCACCGGCACTTGAAACGTTAATCTCAAGCGTTTTCTCTTCTTCCGAGTACACTTTGAGCGCTAACTTCTTGAGGTTTAAAACAATTTGGGTGACGTCTTCGACGACTCCGTCAATCGTTGAGAACTCGTGAAGCACGCCATCGATTTGAACCGCCGTAATCGCTGCACCAGGAAGCGATGACAATAAAATTCGACGCAGTGAGTTGCCGAGAGTAGTGCCATATCCACGTTCAAGCGGTTCCACCACGAATTTACCAAACGTAGCATCCTCGCTGATTTCGACCGTTTCGATCTTTGGTTTTTCAATCTCGATCATCTGAACCCCTCCTTGAGTGTATCCTGCCACGCAGCTTGCGCTGCATTGTATATGTTGTTCGTGCTAGGTAAGCCCATCACACGCACAAACGATTATACGCGGCGACGTTTTGGAGGGCGGCAACCGTTGTGCGGAACAGGTGTTACGTCACGGATTGCAGTTACTTCAAGACCAGTAGCTTGGAGGGCACGGATTGCCGCTTCACGTCCAGCACCAGGACCTTTAACGTTAACTTCTACTGTACGCATACCGTTGTCCATTGCAACTTTCGCTGCAGTTTCAGCAGCCAATTGTGCTGCGAACGGTGTCGATTTACGTGATCCTCTAAATCCAAGGTTACCAGAAGTAGCCCATGAGATCGCGTTACCTTGCGTGTCAGTGATTGTGATGATTGTGTTGTTGAATGTAGAACGGATGTGTACCACACCGACTTCAATATGCTTTTTGACTTTACGTTTTGAACGTACATTTTGCTTACGTTTCGCCATTGTTCAATTCCCTCCTTTACTTCTTCTTGTTCGCTACTGTACGGCGTGGGCCTTTACGAGTACGCGAGTTGTTCTTCGTGTTTTGTCCGCGAACAGGGAGACTACGGCGATGACGGACACCGCGATAGGCGCCGATCTCGATCAAACGCTTAATGTTGAGTGAAACTTCACGACGAAGGTCACCTTCAACTTTAATTCCGTCAATTGCTTCACGGATGCGGTTGATTTCGTCTTCTGTAAGATCACGTGTGCGTGAATCTTCAGATACGTTTGCAGTCTTCAAGATTTCTTGTGCTTTTGTTTTACCAATACCAAAGATGTATGTGAGCGAAATAACGATACGTTTTTCGCGCGGAATATCTACACCAGCAATACGTGCCATGTGTGCACCTCCTCTTAGATTAACCTTGTTTTTGTTTGTGTTTCGGGTTTTCGCAAATTACCATTACTTTTCCTTTACGGCGAATAACTTTACATTTTTCGCAGATCGGTTTTACCGACGGTCTTACTTTCATGATTATACCCTCCTCCTGGAAAAATCGGAGTTACTTATAACGGTACGTGATTCGCCCGCGAGTCAAGTCGTACGGAGACAACTCGACAGTTACGCGGTCGCCTGGAAGGATTCGAATGTAGTGCATCCGAATTTTCCCTGAGACGTGCGCGAGCACCGTGTGGCCGTTTTCTAACTCCACTTTAAACATTGCGTTTGGAAGTGGTTCGATAACAGTGCCTTCCACTTCAATGACATCTTGTTTCGCCATCATTTATTCCCCTTTCTATATGAAGATATTTAGGAGCACAGACGATCTATTGTACAGTACTGTGAGAGAAGGATCCATAACGGATCAGCACGCAACAATAGAGCCTCATTCACCGGAATCGAGTTTCGTTAAAACCTCGTATCCATCGTCTGTGATGGCGATGGTGTGCTCAAAGTGGGCGCACATGCTACCGTCCACTGTCACAACTGTCCAGTTGTCAGCCAGCGTTCGAACATAGCGTTGACCAGCGTTGACCATTGGTTCAATGGCTAACGTCATCCCAGTCTTTAGGCGCGGCCCTTTCCCCGGTGGACCATAGTGCGGAATTTGCGGTTCTTCATGCAAATTTTGACCGACACCATGACCGACATATTCACGGACGACAGAAAACTCATGCGATTCAACATACGCTTGAATCGCATGCGAGATGTCTGTCAATCGCAGTCCAGCCTTGGCGTGCTCCAATCCTTTATACAGACTTTCTTCGGTTACGTCAAGCAACCGCTGTGTCTCTTCTGAGATTGTTCCCACTGGATAAGTCCAAGCGGAATCTCCATGGTATCCGTTATAGTGGGCACCGATGTCGATCGAGATGATATCTCCATCGTTCAACACCCGTTCTCCGGGAATTCCATGAACAAGTTCTTCGTTCACTGAAGCGCAAACACTACCGGTAAAACCGTTGTAGCCTTTGAACGACGGTGTCGCACCTTGGCTGCGAATGTAATCTTCCGCAATCCGGTCGAGCTCTAGCGTCGTAATACCTGGTTTGATGTGCTCTTTGAGCACCTGGTGCGTTCGAGCAACAATTTGCCCAGCCTCACGCATAATCGCAATTTCTCGAGGCGTCTTCGTGATGATCATTCAGTATCACCGAGTAACGCTTTAACATCGGCATAAACGACATCGATTGGACGATCTCCATCCAATGTACGAAGATACCCTTTTTCTGCATAAAAGTCAATAAGTGGTTTCGATTGCTCGATGTTGACGTCAAGGCGACGGCGAACCGTTTCCTCTTTATCGTCTTCACGTTGCATGAGTGCCGACCCATCCACATCACAGATGCCTTCCACTTTTGGTGGATTGAAGATCACATGATATGTCGCTCCACACGTCGGGCAGATCCAACGACCTGTCAAACGCGGAACGAGAATTTCCGCAGCCACATCAATGTTGACGACGTGGTCGATCTGTTTCCCCAAATCTTTAAGCAAACTTTCGAGTGCCTCTGCTTGAGCAACAGTACGCGGGAATCCATCGAGTAAAAAGCCATTTTTCGTATCATCTTGACTCAAGCGTTCACGTACGATTCCGATTGTTACCTCATCCGGTACGAGTTCACCTTTATCCATGAACGATTTAGCTTCTTTCCCAAGTGGCGTTCCGCCTTTGATTGCCGCACGAAACATGTCGCCTGTCGAAATGTGTGGGATTTGGTACTCTTCGACGATTTTAGCCGCTTGAGTCCCTTTCCCTGCACCCGGTAAGCCCATGAGTACTAGATTCATCTCAGTTAGCCTCCAGTTTTGATTTTCACGAACGGTTCGTAAACACGACAGGAAGGAAGGGAGAGCCCTTCCTTCCGCTTTAACGGATAAAGCCTTTGTAGTGTCGTTTTACGAGTTGACTTTCGATTTGTTTCATCGTTTCGAGGGCTACCCCGATTACGATCAACAAGCTCGTCCCTCCGATTTGCACCGAAGTTGGGAGACCGGCAAGCTTAATGAAGATTGTCGGCATGATCGCTACGAGCGATAGGAAAATCGCTCCGAAGAAAGTCAATCGATAGAGCAACTTCGTGATGTACTGTTCTGTTTGCGCCCCAGGACGAATCCCAGGAATATAGCCACCTTGCTTCTGCAGATTTTCTGCCATTTGCTCTGGGTTGACCTGAATAAATGTATAGAAGTAAGCGAACGCGATGATGAGCGCTACGTAGATTGACATTCCGATTGGAGATGTCGTATCGAAGTAAGTCTGCAACTTCTGCGTCGTTTCCGGAGAAGCAATGAAGCTTGCAACAGTTGGCGGTGTCACCATGAAGGAAATCGCGAAGATGACCGGGATGACACCAGCAGCGTTTAGCTTGATTGGCAAGTGCGTCGACTGACCGCCCACAGGGGTACGGTTCGCCGTGCGCTTCGCGTATTGAATCGGAATCTTACGTGCCGCTTGTTGAACATAAATGATTCCAACCGTCACAGCAAGAATAACGAGCAATAGCACAGCCAAGTAAACGATGTTAATGAATAACGCGTCTCCAGCATTTTGGAGCTTCGTCTCGTAAATCTGCGTGAAGATTCTTGGGAACCCAGCGATGATACCCGCGAAGATGATGACGGAAATACCATTCCCGACACCTTTCTCCGTTGTCATCTCACCGAGGAACATCAAGAACGCCGTACCTGCAGTAAGTACAATCGCGATCACGAAGTAGGTTGCCGTTCCCCACGTCTCATTGACGAGACCTGGGTAGAGGCGGTTAAATCCGAACGACAGTGATGTCGCTTGGACAAACCCTAACATGATCGTCCCATAGCGCGTGACCGTCGCTAGCTTCTTACGCCCGGACTCGCCTTGTTTTGCCCATTCGGCAAACTTCGGAACGACGTCCATTTGTAAAAGTTGTACAACGATCGATGCCGTGATGTACGGCATGATCCCCATAGCGAACAGGGAGAAGTTCTGTAAAGCATTTCCTCCAAACAAGTTCAAGAAGTCGAGTAGACCTCCTGAGTCAAAACGCAACACATCCGTATTCACCATCGGCACCGGGATATGGGCCCCGATGCGGAAAATGATGATGATTGCGAGTGTGAAGAGAATACGCTGTCGAATATCTTTCACGCGCCACATATTGGAGATCGTCTGAAACATCAGATCACCTCAACTGAACCGCCAGCTGCTTCGATCGCTTCTTTCGCTGCACCCGAGAATTTGTTGGCTTTAACAGTTAATTTTGTTTCAAGCTTGCCGTTAGCAAGTACTTTGATTCCGTCTTTAGCAGAGCTGACGACACCAGTCTCGATTAAGAGTTCTGGAGTGACTTCAGTACCTGCTTCGAAACGGTTAAGCGTGTCTAGGGAAACAACTGCATACTCTTTACGAGTAGGGTTGTTGAAACCGCGTTTTGGAAGACGACGGTAAAGTGGGTTTTGTCCACCTTCGAACCCTGGACGAACGCCACCGCCTGAACGAGCTTTTTGACCTTTATGTCCACGGCCAGAAGTTTTACCGTTACCAGTCGCCATACCGCGACCGACACGGTTGCGTTCGTGACGCGAACCTGGAGTTGGCTTCAATTCATGGAGTTTCATAGTGGCACCTCCTTATTATTAAAATCGATATTATTCGTTAATTTCTTCTACAGTCACAAGGTGCGACACTTTTTTGATCATACCACGCATCGCGACGTTGTCAGGGACAACGACGGTTTGATGCATTTTGCGAAGACCAAGTGTACGTACTGTTACACGCTGATCCTCGGGACGACCGATTGTGCTGCGTGTGAGGGTGATTGCGAGTTTCGCCATGTCTAGTTCCCTCCCTTATTTAAGAAGTTCTTCTACGCTTTTACCGCGTAGTTTAGCAACTTCCTCTGCTTTTTTAAGCTCTGTCAAGCCTTTGACCGTCGCACGGACGATGTTGATCGGTGTGTTTGATCCAAGCGATTTCGAAAGGATGTCACCTACACCTGCAAGTTCGAGCACTGCACGAACTGGACCACCGGCGATAACCCCAGTACCTTCAGAAGCAGGTTTCATGAATACACGACCTGCTCCGTATACTCCTGTGATTTCGTGTGGAATTGTTGTACCAACCATTGGTACTTGAACCATGTTTTTCTTAGCGGCTTCAATAGCCTTGCGGATCGCTTCTGGCACCTCTTGTGCCTTACCTGTACCGAAACCGACGTGACCATTTTTGTCACCTACGACTACGAGAGCGGCGAAACGGAAGCGACGGCCACCTTTCACAACTTTCGCGACGCGGTTTACGGTAACAACGCGTTCTTCAAGTTGTTCCATGTTAACGTCTAACTGGCGCATCGAGTGTCCCCTCCTTTTTGTTAGAATTTAAGACCCGCTTCACGAGCTGCTTCTGCAACAGCTTTGACGCGGCCATGATAGAGGTATCCACCACGGTCGAACACAACAGTGTCGATACCTTTCTCGAGTGCACGTTCAGCTGCAAGTTTACCAACAGCTTTCGCTGCTTCAACGTTGCCGCCGTTTGTAAGATCGAGTGCTTTATCTTTCGAAGATGCTGACACAAGCGTTGTTTGTGACGCGTCATCGATAAGTTGTACGTAGATGTTCTTGCTCGAACGGAATACGTTCAAACGTGGACGAGCTGCCGTCCCGGTGATCGTACGACGTACACGAGCATGACGTTTCTTACGAACTGCATTTTTATCTGCTTTTGTGATCATTTATGCCACTCCTTTCCGTTCATTTCGTGACGAATTACTTACCAGTCTTACCTTCTTTACGGCGAATACGTTCATCAGAGTAACGAACACCTTTACCTTTGTAAGGTTCTGGAGCACGGTACGAGCGGATTTGAGCTGCAACGTGACCGACGCGCTCTTTGCTAATCCCTTTTACGATGATTTGCGTGTTTGAAGGAACTTCGATCTCGATACCTTCTTCAGCAACGTACTCGATTGGATGCGAGTAACCGAGGCTGAGGACGAGTTTGTTACCTTGCTTAGCAGCACGGTAACCAACCCCTGAGATCTCAAGTGTTTTCTGGAACCCGTTAGACACACCTTCCACCATGTTGGCAATGAGGGCACGTGTCGTACCGTGGATCGTACGGTTCTCTTTCGAGTCATCCGGACGAACAACAGTTAGTTCGTTTTCTTCAATTTTGACTTCCAAGGCTGGGTTAGCTGAAAGCGAAAGTTCACCTTTAGCACCTTTTACTGTGACAATGTTGCCTTCTGCAACCGTTACAGTAACGCCAGCTGGAATCGTAACTGGTTTTTTACCAATACGTGACATTGATTACACCTCCGTTCTTGTTAGAAAAGTGACTTACCAGATGTAGGCGAGCACTTCGCCGCCGACTTGTTGTTGGCGAGCTTCTTTATCAGTCATAAGACCTTTTGATGTCGAAAGAACTGCGATACCGAGTCCTCCGAGTACTTTTGGTACTTCATCTGCTTTTGCATATACACGAAGACCTGGTTTCGAAATACGTTTGAGACCAGTGATAACACGTTCGTTGCTTGCTCCATATTTAAGGAAAAGACGAAGTGTACCTTGTTTAGCGTCCTCGATATATTCAACATCGCGAATGAAACCTTCACGCTTGAGGATCTCTGCAACCTCACGTTTGATATTAGAAGCTGGAAGCTCCAATTTTTCATGGCGAACCATGTTAGCGTTACGGATACGTGTAAGCATATCTGCAATAGGGTCTGTCATTACCATGCGATGTACCTCCTTTCACACTGTTAGTGGATTACCAACTTGCTTTTTTAACACCAGGGATTTGACCTTTGTATGCAAGATCACGGAACTTGATACGGCTGATCCCGAATTTACCCATGTAACCATGTGGACGACCTGTGATACGGCAACGGTTATGAAGACGTACAGGTGACGAGTTACGTGGCAATTTGCTGAGTCCGATGTAGTCGCCTTCAGCTTTTAATTGCGCGCGTCTCTCAGCGTACTGGGCAACGAGTTTCTCGCGTTTTTGCTCGCGATTCACCATTGACTTTTTAGCCATGTTGTCGACCTCCCTTTATTATTTTTGGAATGGCATTCCGAGAAGTGTGAGCAATTCACGTGCTTCTTCGTCTGTGTTCGCTGTTGTAACAACAACGATATCCATACCGCGTACTTTAGTTACTTTATCGTAATCGATTTCAGGGAAAATAAGTTGCTCTTTCACACCAAGCGTGTAGTTACCGCGTCCGTCGAATGCTTTCTTCGATACACCGCGGAAGTCACGTACACGTGGAAGTGAAACAGTTACTAATTTGTCGAGGAAATCGTACATGCGCTCGCCACGAAGTGTTACTTTCGCACCGATCGGCATGCCCTCACGAAGTTTGAAACCAGCGATTGATTTCTTAGCCTTCGTTACGAGTGGTTTTTGACCTGAAAGAATTGATAATTCTTCCACTGCCATGTCAAGAGCTTTCGAGTTCGAAACAGCGTCACCTACACCCATGTTGATGACGATCTTGTCGACTTGTGGCACTTGCATAACCGAGTCATAGTTGAATTTATCCATCATCGCTTTCACGATGTCGCTTTTATACTTCTCTTGCAAACGGTTCATAGTCGAATGGACCTCCTTTCGTCACGTTGTTCTTATTTATCGAGTACTTCGCCCGATTTCGCGACACGAACTTTTTTACCATCGACTACTTGGAAACCAACGCGAGTTGGTTTGCCCGTTTTAGGGTCGATTGGCATGACGTTCGAGACGTGAATTGGTGCTTCGATTTCAAGGATACCGCCTTGTGGATTCGCTTGTGATGGTTTAGCGTGTTTTTTCATCACGTTAACCCCTTCGACGACTACGCGGTTCTTGCTTGGCATAGCTTTGAGGATAACCCCTTGCTTGCCTTTATCTTTACCAGACATTACCTGGACTGTATCGCCTTTTTTAACATGCATCGTTTTGCGCACCTCCTTATAGGATTGAAATTGGAAATTAAAGTACTTCCGGTGCCAACGAAACGATCTTCATGAATTCTTTTTCACGAAGTTCACGTGCAACTGGCCCGAAGATCCGAGTGCCGCGTGGGCTCTTGTCATCTTTGATGATGACTGCTGCGTTCTCATCGAAACGGATGTACGAACCATCTTTACGACGAGCGCCGCGTTTTGTACGAACGACAACTGCTCTGACAACGTCACCTTTTTTAACAACGCCACCTGGTGTTGCTTGTTTTACCGTCGCGACGATGATGTCACCGATGTTTGCAGTCTTACGACCTGAACCACCGAGGACTTTAATTGTCAACAGTTCACGCGCGCCAGAGTTGTCTGCTACTTTCAAGCGAGATTCTTGTTGAATCATGCGAGTGTACCTCCCTCCGGATGTTTATAGATCCGAACTGTTATTAGATGATTACTGATTCTTCTACTACTGTTACGAGACGGAAACGTTTGTCTTTAGAAAGCGGACGTGTTTCCGCGATGCGGACTACATCGCCTACTTTAGCGACATTGTTCTCATCGTGCGCTTTAAATTTCTTCGTGTAGTTTACACGTTTTCCATAAAGCTTATGACGTACTTTTGTTTCAACTGCAACGACGATCGTTTTGTCCATTTTGTCAGA
Source organism: Exiguobacterium sp. SH3S3 (assembly GCF_004337115.1). Lineage (NCBI taxonomy): Bacteria > Bacillati > Bacillota > Bacilli > Caryophanales > Exiguobacterium > Exiguobacterium sp. SH3S3. Next base: position 37,356 of record NZ_SJUU01000013.1, on the reverse strand, counting down.
CACGACGCGTCCAGTGAGTACTTTACGCTTATTGCGTTCCATGAGTGTTACCTCCTCTTCAATAATCCGATTAGATTAGCCGTTGTTGATGCCGAGTTCGCGTTCACGAAGAATCGTTTTAGCACGCGCAATCGACTTGCGTACTTCACGGATACGAGCAGGATTCTCAAGCTGACCTGTAGCTAATTGGAAACGAAGGTTAAAGAGTTCTTCTTTCCACTCGCCTACTTTACCGTTGAGCTCTTCATTTGTTGATTGACGGAGATCAGTTGCTTTCATTCGTATCACCACCATTTTCTTCACGTTTCACGAACTTACATTTTACTGGAAGTTTGTGCGCTGCAAGGCGAAGTGCCTCACGTGCGACTTCCTCAGATACACCCGCGATTTCGAACATTACTTTACCAGGCTTAACTACAGCTACCCAGCCTTCTGGAGCACCTTTACCCGAACCCATTCGAACTTCGAGAGGCTTTTTAGTGTACGGTTTGTGTGGGAAGATCTTGATCCACACTTTACCGCCACGTTTCATATAACGTGTCATTGCGATACGTGCTGATTCGATTTGACGGTTTGTGATCCAGCTCGCTTCGAGCGATTGGAGACCGAATTCACCGAAATGTACTGTTGTGCCGCGTTTTGCATTTCCGCGCATTTTACCACGGTGTACACGACGATATTTCACGCGTTTAGGTAACAACATAGTGTGTTGCCTCCTTCCTGAAAGAGTGTTTATTATTTAGTGTTTTTTGTTGGAAGAACTTCTCCGTGGTAAAGCCATACTTTAATTCCGATTTTACCATACGTTGTGTCAGCTTCAGCTGTTCCGTAGTCGATGTCGGCACGGATTGTATGAAGCGGAACTGATCCTTCTGAGTACTTCTCTGAACGAGCGATATCAGCGCCACCAAGACGACCAGAAACTTCTGTTTTGATCCCTTTGATGCCAGTGCGCATCGAACGTTGAATTGACTGTTTCATTGCACGACGGAATGACACACGGCCTTCCAATTGACGAGCGATGTTCTCAGCAACAAGCTTAGCGACTGCATCCGCGTTTTTCACTTCAACAACGTTGATGTGAACACGTTTGCCTTCAGCAAGCTTTGTGATATTTTTACGGAGTGACTCGATTTCCGAACCACCTTTACCGATGACCATACCTGGTTTCGCAGTGTGAAGCGAAATGTTTACGCGGTTTGCAGCGCGTTCGATTTCAACTTTAGCCACACTAGCATCCTTCATTTTGTTTTCGATGTATTCACGAATAACGTAGTCTTCATGAAGGAGATCTGCGTAGTCTTTCTCAGCGTACCAACGCGAATCCCAGTCTTTGATAACACCAACGCGAAAACCGTGCGGATTTACCTTTTGACCCACTACATATCCCTCCTTATTTCTCAGTTACCACGATGTGAATGTGGCTTGTGCGTTTGTTAATACGACTTGCGCGACCCATCGCACGTGGGCGGAAGCGTTTGAGTGTTGGACCTTCGTTGACGAAAATTTCAGATACAACAAGGTTCTCAATGTTCATATCGTAGTTGTGCTCTGCGTTAGCAATCGCTGACTTCAATACTTTTTCAACGATTGGCGACGCTGCCTTGTTCGTGTGAGCAAGGACAGAGAGCGCTTCGCCGACTTGTTTCCCGCGAATTAAGTCTACAACGAGACGTGCTTTGCGAGGAGCAAGACGGACCATATTAGCTGATGCTTTAGCTTGCATGGATTTGACCTCCCCTCAGATTACCGTTTCGTTTTCTTGTCTGATCCGTGACCTTTATACGTGCGTGTTGGAGCGAATTCACCAAGTTTGTGACCGACCATGTCTTCTGTCACGAATACTGGTACGTGTTTACGACCATCGTGTACACCGAACGTGTGACCCATGAATTCTGGGAAGATTGTCGAGCGACGTGACCAAGTTTTGATGACTTGCTTCTCACCAGATTCGTTAAGTTTGTCAACTTTAGCGAGCAAATGGTGATCTGCGAATGGACCTTTTTTCAAGCTGCGACCCATGATAGAACCTCCCTTTGGAATGATTCGGGAACGGCTCTTTCGAACCGCCCAAGAATCATGTAATAATTATTTCTTACGACGACGAAGGATGTACATGTCGCTCGATTTGTTTTTCTTACGAGTTTTGTAACCAAGAGCTGGTTTACCCCAAGGAGTAAGTGGGCCCGAACGACCGATTGGCGCACGACCTTCACCACCACCGTGTGGGTGATCAACTGGGTTCATTACAGAACCACGTACTGTTGGGCGTTTGCCTAACCAACGTGAACGTCCTGCTTTACCGATGTTTACAAGTTCGTGTTCTTCGTTACCAACTGAACCGATTGTCGCGCGGCAAGTGCCGAGGAACAAGCGTGATTCACCTGATTGAAGACGAACGATGACGTACTTGCCGTCACGTCCTTGGATTTGTGCCGATGCACCAGCCGCACGAACAAGCTGACCGCCTTTACCAGGCTTAAGCTCGATGTTGTGGATAGTAGTACCGACAGGGATGTTTACGAGTGGAAGAGCGTTCCCCACTTTGATATCCGCTTCAGGACCAGACATGATTTCCATGCCTACTTTGATGCCCTTAGGAGCGAGGATGTAACGTTTCTCACCATCTGCATAGTTGATGAGGGCGATGTTAGCTGAACGGTTTGGATCGTATTCGATCGTAGCAACGCGTCCGATGATAGCATCTTTGTTACGTTTGAAATCGATGATACGGTATTTACGTTTGTGCCCGCCACCTTGGTGACGTACAGTCAAACGACCTTGGTTGTTACGACCGCCTTTTTTCGAAAGCTTTTCAGTTAACGATTTCTCAGGACGGTTCGTTGTGATCTCTGCAAAGTCGAGAGATGTCATGTTACGGCGACCGTTAGTGGTCGGCTTAAACTTTTTAATTGCCATCGAGGATTCCCTCCTTTTCTTCTAAGGTAGTAAATTAACCGAGGAAGTCGATTGTGTTGCCTTCAGCAAGAGTTACGATCGCTTTTTTACGACGCGATGTGTAACCAGAGTGACGACCGACACGTTTCGCTTTCGGTTTAATGTTCATTGTGTTTACCGAAGCAACTTTCACGTTGAAGATTGTTTCGATAGCGTGCTTCACTTGTGATTTAGTCGCTTTAACGTCGATCTCGAAAACGTATTTGTTAGCTTCCATGAGGCTAACTGAACGCTCAGTGATGATAGGACGTTTGATGATATCGTATGCTTGAGCCATTATGCAAGCACCTCCTCTACCTTCGCAACCGCATCTTTAGTGAAGATGACTTTGTCGTTAGCAACGAGGTCAAGAACGTTAACGCCTGCTGCCTCGATTACAGTCACTCCTGGGATGTTACGAGCTGCGAGAGCGATAGTCTCATTGTAGTCCGCTGTGACTACAAGAGCCTTACGTTCTACTGATAGGCCAAGAAGTACTGCGACCATATCTTTTGTTTTTGGTGCATCGAAAGCAAGGCCTTCGAGGACGATCATTTCGTTGTTTTGTACTTTCGACGACAAAGCCGAGAGAAGTGCAAGACGACGAACTTTTTTAGGAAGCTTGTAAGAGTATGAACGTGGAGTTGGACCGAAGACTGTTCCACCACCAACCCATTGTGGTGAGCGGATCGAACCTTGGCGCGCACGACCAGTTCCCTTTTGTTTCCATGGTTTACGGCCGCCACCGCGTACTTCCGAGCGACCTTTCGTATCGTGAGTACCTTGACGGCGTGATGCTTGTTGCATGACGATCGCGTCATAAAGTACTGATTCGTTTGGTTCGATACCGAAAATGGCTTCAGCCAATTCGATTTCGCCAACTTGTGAACCTGTTTGGTTTAGCAAAGCTACTTTAGGCATTCGTAATTCCTCCTTTCCGTGCAGTTAATTAGTTACCTTTGACAGCTGTCTTGATGATGACGTTCGATTTACGAGCGCCTGGGATTGCGCCTTTAACGAGTACAAGGCCGCGTTCCACGTCAACTTTGACAATTTCAAGGTTTTGAATCGTTTTACGCTCGCCACCCATTTGACCAGGAAGAAGCTTCCCTTTAAATACGCGGTTAGGAGCTACAGGACCCATTGAACCAGGGCGACGGTGGTAACGCGAACCGTGGGACATTGGTCCACGTGATTGTCCGTGACGCTTAATCGCACCTTGGAATCCTTTACCTTTTGAAGTACCTGTTACGTCCACTAATTCACCTGCAGCGAAAATGTCCGCCTTGATCTCTTGACCGATTTCGTATCCTTCTACTGAAGTACGAATTTCTTTCATGAAGCGCTTAGGTGTCGCGCTTGCTTTCGCAGCGTGACCTTTTGCCGGTTTGTTTTGACGCGATTCTTTGATGTCTCCAAAACCGAGTTGAACTGCTTCGTAACCGTCTGTTTCAAGTGTTTTAACTTGAAGCACGACGTTTCCTTCGACAGCAACTACTGTTACCGGTACGACTTCGCCTGCTTCGTTGAAGATTTGAGTCATACCAAGTTTTGTTCCTAAGATTCCTTTAGCCATGAGATACACCTCCTGTTTAATAATTATTGTCTCTTCTGGCTAGTATCTACTATATGAAGAATTAAAGTTTGATTTCGATGTCAACACCTGATGGTAATTCGAGACGCATAAGCGCATCAACCGTTTTTGGTGTTGGGTTAACGATGTCGATCAAGCGTTTGTGTGTACGCATTTCGAACTGTTCACGAGCATCTTTATACTTGTGGACCGCACGAAGGATCGTGTAGATCGATTTGTCAGTTGGAAGCGGGATTGGGCCCGAGACCTTCGCACCTGAACGTTTCGCAGTTTCAACGATTTTCTCAGCTGATTGATCGAGAACGCGATGGTCGTATGCTTTTAAGCGAATACGGATTTTTTCATTTGCCATGTAAGTTTCCCTCCTTTGTCGCCTACTTTTAAAAATAGACAGTTCTCAGCGGAAATTTCCACACCGGCCATGGCAAAGCTGCCTGGCGTGTCATAACCTCCCGCTTCATCGCAGCGTGCTTGTGTCAGCAGAGGCATCCGATCATTGCAAATCAACGATAGGACCCATTTTCTGCTGTAAAGTCTCTCACCACTCGCACAAACACTTAATCATTATATCGAATCTGCAAAACAAATGCAAGATTTGATTTTTTTCGATCGTGCCGGATGTCTGATGAGTTGTTCAACGTTCACTAATGTAACAAGATTCGAACCCTTTTGCAAGTTCTTTTCCTTCTTTTGTTGAACTATTTTTCAAAAGAAGGCCCATGCCAACTCTTCCTAGCGTTTCATATACTCTTTAAACTGCTCAGTCACGGCTTCGATGACCGATGCCGGGGCTCGTTTCAGACACGATTGCACAATCGAGTTGTTGAACGGGTGCGTCATAAAGTATTCGTGCAGCTTGTCGACTTTCTCTCCCCGCCCCATCACTGAATAGAGGACGACCCACTCTTCAAGATGCATCCAACTCCCGTCCGGTTCAATGTAAGGATGCGTATAAATCCCGTCCGTACAACGCATCCGAAAACTAGCCATCACGTCGATGTCCTGGCCTTCAAACGTATATTCGCCAAAGTACGTCGTCATATACTCGTCATGCGGATCAGACTCTTCTTTTTTTCCGGCACGGCTGAGCACACGGTCAATCGTCTCGAACTGGTCAGGCTCAACGAACAGATCCAAGTCATGCGCCGTCTCGACGATCCCGTGATGCTTGAGTAAACTTGACCCACCAAAGCGGCAGGCAACGCCGTTCAACCGACAAAGCGTCTCCACTTGCTTTTCCATCGTCGATTCTCCTTCCTACAATCCTATCTCCTATCTTATCATTTCGTTTCAAAAAACAAAAAAGCAGCCCGCAAATGCGGACTGCTTAAGACATCGATTACTCGACGATTTCTGTTACCGAACCAGCACCTACAGTACGGCCACCCTCACGGATTGAGAAACGTGTTCCGTCTTCGATCGCGATTGTAGAAATCAATTCGATCGTCAACTCGATGTTGTCTCCTGGCATTACCATTTCAGTACCTTCTGGAAGGTGAACGATACCTGTTACGTCAGTTGTACGGAAGTAGAACTGCGGACGGTAGTTCGCGAAGAATGGCGTGTGACGGCCACCCTCTTCTTTAGAAAGAACGTAGATTGAAGCTTTGAATTTAGAGTGCGGAGTGATTGTACCTGGTTTAGCAAGTACTTGTCCACGCTCGATGTCTTCACGTGATACACCACGGAGAAGAGCACCGATGTTGTCGCCAGCTTCAGCATAGTCAAGAAGCTTACGGAACATCTCTACACCAGTACATACAGTTTTCTTAGTTTCTTCTGTAAGACCAACGATTTCAACTTCGTCGTTGACGCGGAGAACACCACGCTCAACACGACCAGTCGCTACAGTACCGCGACCAGTGATTGAGAATACGTCCTCAACTGGCATCATGAAGTCTTTGTCCGTGTCACGAACAGGCTCAGGGATGTACTCATCAACTGCGTTCATGAGTTCCATGATTTTTTCTTCCCACTGTGCTTCGCCGTTAAGCGCGCCAAGTGCTGAACCTTTGATTACAGGGAGGTCGTCGCCTGGGAAGTCATATTCAGAAAGAAGTTCACGGATTTCCATCTCAACGAGTTCGAGAAGCTCTTCGTCGTCAACCATGTCAACTTTGTTCATGAATACTACGATGAAAGGAACACCTACTTGACGTGAAAGAAGAATGTGCTCACGTGTTTGTGGCATTGGGCCATCTGTTGCCGAAACAACGAGGATCGCGCCGTCCATTTGTGCAGCACCAGTGATCATGTTTTTAACATAGTCAGCGTGACCTGGGCAGTCAACGTGTGCGTAGTGGCGTTTTTCAGTTTCGTACTCGATGTGAGCTGTTGCGATTGTGATACCGCGCTCACGCTCTTCTGGAGCACCATCGATTGCGTCAAACTTTGTAGCTGTTTTCCCTTGTGCTTTTGAAAGTACAGCTGAAATCGCTGCAGTCAAAGTTGTTTTACCGTGGTCGACGTGGCCAATTGTACCAACGTTAACGTGCGGTTTAGAACGGTCGAATTTTTCTTTACCCATTCTAGATTCCTCCTCTATAGACAATTAATTTTTTATTTAACTAGGAAGACGTAGGCTACTTTTAACATACGTCCTCCTTAGCTTACAACAATCATTTCAGCGTTACAACCGTTATTAGCCGTTCGCTTTTTTGATGATTTCTTCTGCAATTGACTTCGGTACTTCTTCGTAGTGGTCGAAGTGCATCGAGTACGTTCCACGTCCTTGCGTACGTGAACGGAGTGACGTTGCATATCCGAACATTTCCGAAAGTGGAATCATCGCTTTAACGACTTGTGCGTTACCGCGAGCTTCCATACCTTCTACGCGTCCACGGCGTGACGTGACGTCACCCATGATGTCTCCCAAGTATTCTTCTGGGATGACAACTTCAACACGCATCATTGGCTCAAGGATGACAGCTTTCGCTTGTTCCTTAAGTTGTTTGACCGCCATCGAAGCAGCAACTTTAAACGCCATCTCGTTCGAGTCGACATCGTGGTACGATCCGAAGACGAGGGCAGCTTTAACGTCAACTACTGGGTAACCAGCGAGGATACCGTTTTCGAGAGCTTCTTGAATACCGTTTTGAACAGCCGGTACGTATTCACGTGGAACAACACCACCGACGATCTTGTTCTCAAATTCGAATCCAGCACCTTCTACGTTCGGTTCGAATTCAACGACAACGTGACCGTACTGACCGCGTCCACCCGATTGACGTACGAATTTCGAATCGATCTTCGCAGCGCTACGGATTGTCTCACGGTAAGCAACTTGTGGTGCACCGACGTTTGCTTCGACTTTGAATTCGCGACGCATACGGTCAACGAGGATATCAAGGTGAAGCTCACCCATACCAGAGATGATCGTTTGACCAGTCTCTTGGTTTGTTTCAGTGCGGAAAGTTGGATCCTCTTCTGCGAGTTTCGCGAGGGCTTGACCCATCTTGTCTTGGTCTGCTTTCGATTTAGGCTCGATTGCGACCGAGATAACCGGTTCTGGGAATGTCATTGACTCGAGAACGACGTTGTCTTTCTCTGAGCAAAGTGTGTCACCAGTCGTTGTATCTTTAAGACCAACAGCAGCGGCGATGTCACCAGAAAATACCATTGGAATTTCTTCACGGCTGTTTGCATGCATTTGAAGGATACGACCGAGACGCTCGCGCTTCCCTTTAGTCGAGTTCTTCACATACGAACCAGCTTGTGCTGTACCAGAGTACACACGGAAGAATGTCAATTTACCGACGTAAGGGTCAGTCATGACTTTGAACGCAAGTGCCGAGAACGGCGCTTCGTCAGAAGGTTCACGCGTGATCTCTTCTTCTGTATCGAGGTTGATTCCTTTGATTGACTCGACATCAACTGGTGATGGGAGGTAATCAACAACAGCGTCCAACATCAATTGAACACCTTTGTTTTTAAAGGCCGAACCTACAAGTACAGGGTAGAATTCAACGCTAAGTGTTGCTTGACGAATACCAGCTTTGAGTTCTTCGATTGAGATCTCTTCGCCTTCGAGGTATTTCATCATCAAATCTTCGTTGTAATCCGCAACGCCTTCGATCAAGCGACCACGAAGTTCTTCAGCTTGGTCAGCCATATCAGCTGGGAAGCCTTCTGTTACTTCGATGTCAGTACCGAGGTCGTTCGAGTACATGTATGTCTTTCTTTCGACGAGGTCGATGATTCCTTTGAATTCATCTTCTGCGCCGATTGGAAGTTGGATTGGGTGTGCGTTAGCGTGTAAACGTTCGTGAAGTGTTTTCACCGAGTACATGAAGTCCGCACCAATCTTATCCATCTTGTTGACGAATACGACACGTGGAACACCGTATGTTGTCGCTTGACGCCATACAGTTTCTGTTTGTGGTTCAACACCTGACTGAGCGTCAAGTACAGCAACTGCGCCATCAAGTACACGGAGTGAACGTTCAACTTCAACTGTGAAGTCTACGTGTCCAGGTGTATCGATGATGTTTACACGGTGGCCATTCCACTGTGCAGTCGTCGCTGCAGAAGTGATCGTGATTCCACGCTCTTGCTCCTGCTCCATCCAGTCCATTTGTGAAGCTCCTTCATGAGTTTCACCAATCTTGTGGATACGACCTGTGTAATAAAGAATACGTTCAGTTGTAGTCGTTTTACCGGCATCGATGTGAGCCATGATCCCGATGTTACGAGTATTCTTTAGGGAGAATTCTCTTGCCATACTGGGTATTCTCCTTCCGCATGTGTTTTTCGTGTGCTGGCACACGATATGATTATACCCGAAAGCCACTCCATTAAGCCACCGCTTGGTGACGTGGAGTGGTCTTTACGTTTAACTTACCAACGATAGTGAGCAAACGCTTTGTTCGCTTCTGCCATCTTATGCATGTCTTCGCGTCTCTTAACAGAAGCACCAGTGTTATTGGCTGCATCCATGATTTCATTCGCGATACGTTGCTCCATCGTCTTCTCGTTGCGGAGACGAGCGTAGTTCACGAGGTAACGAAGACCAAGTGTCGTACGGCGTTCTGGACGAACTTCAACAGGAACTTGGTAGTTTGCTCCACCTACACGGCGAGCTTTAACTTCAAGTACAGGCATGATGTTTGTCATTGCTTCTTCGAACACTTCCATAGGCTCTTTGCCTGAGCGTTCAGCGATGAGACCAAATGCGTTGTAAATGATAGTTTGAGCTGTACCTTTTTTACCGTCTAACATGACACGGTTAATGAGGCGAGTTACCAATTTCGAGTTGTAGATCGGATCTGCGATAACGTCACGACGTTCTGCACGGTTTTTACGCATCCGAGTACCCTCCTTTCAAAATTTCAGTAGTTTAGTTTGCGAGAATTACTTCTTCGCAGCTTTCGGACGTTTCGTACCGTATTTAGAACGGCCTTGCATACGTCCGTCCACACCTGCAGTGTCAAGTGCACCACGAACGATGTGGTAACGTACTCCTGGTAAGTCTTTTACACGTCCTCCGCGGATAAGAACAACGCTGTGCTCTTGAAGGTTGTGGCCAATACCTGGAATGTACGCAGTCACTTCGATTTGGTTAGTCAAACGAACACGGGCATACTTACGTAACGCCGAGTTCGGTTTCTTCGGAGTCATTGTACCAACACGTGTACAAACACCACGTTTTTGTGGTGAGCTCACGTTTGTTTGTGACTTGATGAAACTGTTGTAACCTTTGTTAAGTGCTGGAGAGTCAGATTTAACGACTTTCGATTTGCGTCCTTTACGGACTAACTGGTTGATAGTAGGCATCTTTGAAGATCCTCCCTTCCTGAATTATGCTATTTTCTAGACCCACCGACCCGGGTGGTTCATTTAAGGTCATAACGAAACGCTTTTACGAGGCGTAGGCATTCCATGACCTCGCAAAAACGTGAGTTATACCTTGAAAGTGGCAATAATAGCAGCCAAACCTTTCCGTAGAAAGATCGGTTAACGTCCAAGTAGCTTGCCGACTGCTGGACACCATTGTCATCGACAACAACCGATTGGCGGCACTAAATCATAGTAGCACCGCCAAAGAGTGCTGTCAAGACGTTTTTACTCGACGTTCGCGTCTTCGAGGACGGCTTTCGACGCATCTTCTTTAAGTTTAACGTCACGGTATACCGGCATCCCTGTACCAGCTGGCACGAGTTTACCGATGATGACGTTCTCTTTGAGTCCGAGAAGATAGTCGCGTTTGCCTTTGATGGCAGCGTCTGTCAACACGCGAGTCGTTTCTTGGAACGAAGCGGCCGAGAGGAACGAATCTGTCTCAAGCGACGCTTTCGTGATTCCGAGAAGGACCGGTTTCGCCGTTGCTGGGCTCTTACCTACGCGAAGTACGTCTTTACACGCTTCTTTGAAGACGCCGATATCGACGAGTGAACCAGGGAGAAGTGGCGTGTCACCTGACTCGATGACTTTGACGCGACGAAGCATTTGGCGAACCATGACTTCGACGTGTTTGTCGCCGATTTCTACCCCTTGCATCCGGTATACTTTTTGAACTTCTTGAAGAAGATAGTTTTGGACACCAGACACACCACGGACGGTGAGCAATTCTTTCGGATCGATCGAACCTTCCGTGAAGACTTCCCCGGCATCTACCGTGTCGCCGATCTGAACGCGTAAACGCGCTCCGAACGGAATCGTGTACGTACGAGTCTCACTGAGTCCTTCGACCGTGAGTTCCCGCTTGTCACGCGACTCGGTAAAGTCGATGACCGTACCAGGAATTTCCGAGATGACCGCTTGCCCTTTCGGGTTACGAGCCTCGAATACCTCTTGGATACGTGGAAGACCTTGCGTGATATCATCTCCGGCTACCCCACCTGTGTGGAAGGTACGCATTGTAAGCTGCGTTCCTGGCTCACCGATTGATTGCGCGGCGATGATTCCGACTGCTTCGCCAACTTCAACGTTCGAGCCAGTCGCCAAGTTGCGGCCGTAGCACTTCTTACATACGCCGTGTGACGTGTTACATGTGAAGGCTGTACGGATTTCAACTCGTTCGATACCAGCGTCGACGATGTCGCGGGCGATATCTTCTGTGATCAATTGGTTCTTCTCAATCATGACTTCACCCGTTTCCGGATGTGCCACTGTCTCGAACGCTGTACGGCCGACGAGGCGGTCATACAAGTTTTCGATTTCTTCCGTGCCTTCGCGGAGAGCGGCAACGCGGATTCCGCGGTCCGTTCCACAATCTTCTTCACGGATGATGACATCTTGGGCAACGTCGACGAGACGACGCGTCAAGTAACCTGAGTCAGCCGTTTTAAGGGCTGTATCGGCAAGACCTTTACGCGCACCGTGCGTCGAGATGAAGTATTCTTGAACCGTCAGTCCCTCACGGAACGACGATTTGATTGGAAGTTCGATGATGCGGCCAGATGGAGCGGCCATCAAACCACGCATCCCTGCGAGCTGCGTGAAGTTGGACGCGTTACCACGGGCACCTGAGTCAGACATCATGAAGATCGGGTTCAAGCGGTTGAGGGATTTCATCAATCGCGATTGAATCTCGTCCTTCGCTTCGTTCCAAGAGCGTACAACGCGCTCGTAACGCTCATCTTCAGTGATGAGACCACGACGGAACGACTTCATGATTTGGTCGACTTGAGTTTGCGCTTCATCAAGGATTTCTTGTTTGTCCGGAAGAACGATGATATCGGCGATTCCGACCGTCACACCCGCTTTAGTCGAGTGTTTGAAGCCGAGATCTTTCATCCGGTCAAGCATGCGGCTCGTTTCAGTCGTTTCAAACTTCTGGAACACTTCCGCGATGACTTTACCAAGGAATCCTTTTTTGAACGGTTCGATGAGTGGACGTGCGGCAATTTCTTCCGCGACGTTGGCACCTTTTTCGATGAAGTACTTATCAGGCGTTGCTTCCTGCAAGTTTTCCATCGTCGGTTCGTTCAAGTATGGGAACGTGTTCGGCAAGATCTCGTTAAAGATCATCTTACCGACTGTCGTGATTAACATTTTCTCATTTTGCTCCGCTGTGAACGTCGGGTTGTTGAGCGTACGTGCTGGAAGGGCGACACGTGTATGCAAGTGGACGTATCCATTTTGATACGCGATGAGCGCTTCGTTGACGTTCGACAAAATTTTCCCTTGTCCGATGGCATCGTCGCGTTCAAGCGAGATGTAGTAGTTACCGAGGACCATATCCTGCGATGGTGTAACAACTGGTTTACCATCTTTCGGGTTCAAGATGTTCTGTGCAGCGAGCATGAGGAGACGAGCTTCTGCTTGCGCTTCGGCTGAAAGTGGTACGTGGACCGCCATTTGGTCACCATCAAAGTCGGCGTTGTAAGCCGTACATACGAGTGGGTGTAGACGAATCGCACGGCCCTCGACGAGAATCGGTTCGAAAGCTTGAATCCCTAGACGGTGAAGTGTAGGGGCACGGTTCAAGAGAACCGGATGCTCACGAATGACTTCTTCGAGGACGCCCCAGATTTCTGGTTGCATCTTCTCAATTTTGCGTTTGGCGTTCTTGATGTTCGACGCGATCCCGCGACCGACAAGTTCTTTCATCACGAACGGTTTGAAGAGTTCAAGGGCCATCTCTTTCGGGAGACCACATTGGAACATCTTCAAGTTCGGTCCAACGACGATAACCGAACGTCCTGAGTAGTCGACCCGTTTACCAAGAAGGTTTTGACGGAAACGACCTTGTTTCCCTTTCAACATATGTGAAAGCGACTTAAGTGGACGGTTACCTGGACCTGTTACCGGACGACCACGACGACCGTTGTCGATGAGGGCGTCAACCGCTTCTTGAAGCATACGCTTCTCGTTTTGCACGATGATGTTCGGCGCGCCGAGATCGAGCAAACGTTTGAGACGGTTGTTACGGTTGATGACTCGACGATATAAATCGTTCAAGTCAGAAGTCGCAAAGCGCCCACCGTCGAGCTGCACCATCGGGCGAAGCTCAGGTGGAATGACAGGAAGTACTTCGAGGATCATCCAATCTGGATCATTCCCCGACGTGAAGAACGCATCGAGCACTTCAAGACGTTTGATCGCACGTGTACGACGTTGGCCTTGAACTGTCTTCAATTCTTCGCGGAGTTCTCCGACTTCCTTCTCGAGTTGTACGTCTTGAAGGAGTGTCCGGATCGCTTCCGCACCCATGTCTGCTTTAAAGTCACTACCGTACTTCTCACGGTAGAGACGGAATTCTTTTTCCGAGAGAAGTTGTTTCTTCTCGAGCGGAGTGTCACCTGGTTCTGTCACGACGTACGACGCGAAGTAGATTACTTCTTCGAGCGCACGCGGTGACATATCGAGAACAAGCCCCATTCGACTTGGAATCCCTTTGAAGTACCAGATGTGCGAAACCGGAGCCGCGAGCTCGATGTGGCCCATACGTTCGCGACGCACTTTCGCTTTCGTCACTTCAACGCCACAGCGGTCACAAATGACTCCTTTATATCGGATTCGTTTGTATTTCCCGCAGTAACATTCCCAGTCTTTCGTAGGACCGAAGATTCGTTCACAGAACAGTCCGTCCTTCTCTGGTTTGAGTGTACGATAGTTGATTGTTTCCGGCTTTTTGACTTCCCCGTAAGACCACGAACGGATCTTTTCGGGTGAAGCCAAGCCGATTTTCATATATTCAAATCGATTAACATCTACCAAGGGGCCGACCTCCCTTTTCGCCTTATTCCTCTTCCGTAACAGTCGGTTGAACGACTTGTTCTAACGCCGATGTTGCGTTCGGGATGTTGTCGTCATCTTCATCTTTCATTTCAACTTCTTCGTCGTCCACAGACATCATCTTGACTTCCATACCGAGCGCTTGAAGCTCTTTGATCAAGACGCGGAACGATTCAGGAACGCCCGCTTTCGGAACGCTCTCGCCTTTCACGATTGCTTCGTATGCTTTCACACGACCAACCGTGTCATCCGACTTGATTGTAAGGATTTCTTGGAGCGTGTAGGCTGCGCCGTACGCTTCAAGTGCCCAAACTTCCATCTCACCGAAGCGCTGTCCACCGAACTGTGCTTTACCACCGAGCGGTTGTTGCGTAACGAGCGAGTATGGTCCTGTCGAACGAGCGTGAAGTTTATCATCAACCATGTGCGCAAGTTTGATCATATACATGACACCGACCGAGACGCGGTTATCGAACGGTTCACCAGTACGACCGTCATAGAGACGAGTCTTGGCATCTTTGTCCATTCCAGCTTCTTCAATCGTTGCCCATACGTCTTCTTCACGTGCGCCATCGAATACAGGTGTCGCCACTTTGATGCCGAGCTTTTTAGCCGCCATTCCAAGGTGGAGTTCAAGTACCTGACCGATGTTCATCCGCGATGGTACACCGAGTGGGTTAAGCATGATGTCAATCGGTGTGCCGTCTGGCATGTATGGCATGTCTTCTTCAGGGAGGATCCGCGAGATAACACCTTTGTTACCGTGACGTCCCGCCATCTTATCCCCTTCGTGAATCTTACGTTTTTGAACGATGTAGACACGAACCATTTGGTTCACACCTGGTGAAAGTTCGTCGCCGTTCTCACGGTCGAACACCTTGACGTCCAAGATGATGCCGTCGCCGCCGTTTGGTACACGGAGTGACGTATCACGGACTTCACGGGCTTTCTCACCGAAGATCGCATGCAAGAGACGCTCTTCCGCCGTCAGTTCAGTTACACCTTTAGGCGTGACTTTCCCGACGAGGATATCGCCATCTTTCACTTCCGCACCAATGCGGATGATCCCACGATCGTCCAAGTTGCGAAGCGCGTCATCACCGACGTTCGGAATATCACGTGTGATTTCCTCAGGTCCGAGTTTCGTGTCTCGTGACTCTGACTCATACTCCTCGATGTGAATCGAAGTGTAGACGTCATCTTTCACGAGGCGCTCACTCATGATGATCGCATCCTCATAGTTGTAACCGTCCCAAGTCATGAAGGCGACAACGACGTTACGGCCGAGCGCGAGCTCACCCATATCCATCGATGGACCGTCAGCAAGGATTTCTCCTTTTTCGACTTGGTCACCAGCAGCGATGATCGGCTTTTGGTTATAGCACGTTCCTTGGTTCGAACGAACGTACTTTTGAAGTTTGTAGCGGTCAAGGTCACCTGAAACCGTTGTTCCGTTCACGTCAGACGTGCGGCGGACCAAGATTTCACGCGCTGTGACACGCTCGACGACACCTGGGTATTTCGCGATAATCGCGGCCCCAGAGTCTTTCGCTGACACGTACTCCATACCAGTACCGATAATCGGCGAGTCAGGTTGAAGGAGTGGTACAGCTTGACGTTGCATGTTCGCTCCCATGAGGGCACGGTTCGAGTCATCGTTCTCAAGGAACGGGATACATGCTGTTGCCGCAGAAACAACCTGTTTCGGCGAAACGTCCATGTAGTCGACTCGACTTGGCTCAACTGACAAGTTTTGTCCGCGGAAGCGGCAAAGGACTTGCTCGTTTGCAAAGTAACTGTCTTCAGTGAGCGGCATGTTCGCCTGGGCGACGACGTAGAGATCTTCTTCATCCGCCGTCATATATTGAATCTCGCTCGTGACGAGACCTGTTTCTGGGTCGACTCGGCGGTACGGTGTCTCAATGAAACCGTACTCGTTTACTTTCGCAAAAGATGAAAGCGAGTTGATGAGACCGATGTTCGGTCCTTCAGGTGTTTCGATTGGACACATCCGACCGTAGTGCGAATAGTGAACGTCTCGAACTTCGAAGCCGGCACGCTCACGTGTCAAACCACCCGGTCCGAGTGCAGAGAGACGACGCTTGTGCGTGAGCTCTGCGAGCGGGTTTGTTTGGTCCATGAACTGTGACAACTGCGAGCTACCGAAGAACTCTTTCAGCGATGCGATTACCGGGCGGATGTTAATCAGCGCCTGTGGTGTGATCGCATTTTGATCTTGAATCGACATCCGTTCTTTTACGACACGTTCCATACGAGAAAGACCGATACGGAATTGGTTTTGGAGAAGTTCTCCGACTGAACGAAGACGACGGTTTCCTAAGTGGTCGATGTCATCTGTTGTTCCGACTTCGTGAAGTAAGTTGAAGAAGTAGTTGATCGATGCAATGATATCCGCTGGTGTGACGTGCTTGATGCTACGGTCGATGTTGCCATTACCGATAATGTTCAAGACACGCTCTCCATCCGGGTCATCTGGTGAGATGACTTTAATCGATTGGAGACCAAACGGCTCACCTTCAGCAACGCCGCCAGTTGGCTCAGCGTCCATGTAACCGAGACCGTTTTCCAAATGCGGAAGGACGCGGTCTAAGTTGCGACGGTCGAGGATTGTTCCAGCTTCGGCGATCACTTCGCCTGTCTCTGGGTCAACGAGCGTCTCGGCCAATTTCTGACCGAAGAGACGGTTTTTAAGATGAAGTTTTTTGTTCATCTTATAACGACCAACGTTTGCGAGGTCGTAGCGTTTCGGGTCGAAGAAACGTGAGACGAGAAGTGATTTTGCGTTTTCAACCGTTGGTGGTTCACCAGGGCGGAGACGCTCGTAAATCTCGATCAACGCTTTCTCTGTCGACTCGGTATTATCTTTTTCAAGGGTGTTCCGAAGATATTCATCATCCCCGAGAAGGTCGATAATTTCTTGGTCCGTACCAAATCCGAGAGCACGCAACAACACCGTTACCGGGATCTTACGGGTACGGTCGATACGAACATAAACGATATCCTTAGCATCTGTCTCAAGTTCGAGCCATGCTCCACGGTTCGGGATGACTGTCGCACCGAAACCACGTTTACCGTTTTTATCGAGTTTAGAATTGTAATAGACGCTCGGCGAACGAACAAGCTGGGAAACGATGACGCGTTCTGCGCCGTTAATAATAAACGTTCCCGACTCTGTCATAATCGGGAAATCACCCATGAATACTTCTTGTTCTTTAAGCTCACCTGTCTCTTTGTTTTGCAGACGTACTTTCACGCGCAATGGCGCAGAATAAGTGACGTCGCGCTCCTTCGAGTCATCAATCGAATATTTCGGCTCGCTAAGCGAGTAATCGATGAACTCAAGCACGAGGTTTCCAGTGAAGTCGGAGATTGGCGAAATGTCGGTAAACATCTCTTTCAATCCTTCACGTAAGAACCACTCATAAGAAGCAGTTTGAATTTCAATCAAATTCGGAAGCTCTAATACCTCACTGATACGGGCAAAGCTTCTTCTCTGACGGTGACGACCGTACTGAACAAGTTGACCAGTCAACTGATTCACCTCTCAGACCCCCAATTCTCTATCGAATTTTTCGGGCGTAATAATCGAACATTGTCATTGAATGTCGCCCTTTTTCCGCGTCTAAAAAGCGGCAAACGCGGCAATTCAAGGCGAATTCCATTCCAATGGCATTTTATAATGTTAGCATATACGTTATAGCGAGTCAACAAGACTCAACCGTTTGTCAAGAGCGAATTGCCCGGAAAATAAAATAGCCTTTGTCTTTGGCAACCGTCTCGACCTGACCGAACACATCTTCAAGCAACTTCTTAGCAGAAGGCGCTCCTTGTTTCTTTTGAATGACGACGTAGAGTGCCCCGCCCATGACGAGATGCGCGTACGCATCTCTTAAAATCGTGTGAACCACTTGCTTCCCGGCCCGAATCGGCGGATTGGTCACGATAGCGGCAAATTGCTCGCCTCCGACTCCATCATATGCGTGGCTAAGCCGTGTTTCGATCGTCACCCCGTTTTGGGCGGCGTTTTGCTCTGACAAGGCAAGCGCTCGTTCGTTCACGTCGACGAGAAGCGCTTCACGCCCAGAGGCGTCGGCAAGCGAGATCCCCATCGGACCGTAGCCGCAGCCTACATCTAAAATGCGACCTTCAACTTCCGGCACTTCAAATGACTCGATTAAGAGACGTGACCCAAAATCGACCGATCCTTTCGAGAACACGCCGCGGTCCGAGGTGAAGCGATACATCTTCCCTCGCAACTCATACGTCCACGTCTCAGGGGCACTTTTCGAACTCGGATCGTTCGTATAGTAATGATCTCCCATGCATTGAACCTCCTAACCCACTCTTCAAGGAAATAAAAGAAGCTCGCCATAGCGAGCTTCTATACGTTGTGAAGTAAAAGTTAGATTACTTAACTTCGACAGATGCGCCAGCTTCTTCAAGCTTAGCTTTAACTGCGTCTGCATCTTCTTTAGAAACGCCTTCTTTGACTGGAGCCGGAGTTCCGTCAACGAGTGCTTTTGCTTCTTTAAGACCGAGGCCAGTAAGTTCACGTACTGCTTTGATTACGTTGATCTTACCAGAACCTGCGCTTGTGAGGATTACGTCGAATTCAGTTTGCTCTTCAGCTACTGCTGCGCCTGCACCTGCTGCTGCTACTGGAGCTGCTGCTGATACGCCGAATTCTTCTTCGATTGTTTTTACGAGTTCGTTAAGTTCGAGAACCGTCATTGATTTGAGGTCTTCGATGAATTGCTCTTTGTTGAAAGCCATTATGGTTTTCCTCCTTTGATGTTGTAAAAAGTTTTTTTACGCTACGCGACAAAGATTAAGCAGACTGCTCTTCTTTTTGTTCTGCGATTGCGTTTGTTGCGATTGCGAGCCCGCGGATCGGAGCTTGAAGGACGCTGAGAAGCATCGAGAGAAGACCATCGCGTGATGGAAGTTCTGCAAGGGCTTTAACTTCTTCGAGTGAAGTTACTTTGCCTTCGATGATTCCGCCTTTAAGTTCGAGCGCTTTGTGCTCTTTTGAGAAGTCGTTCAAGATCTTCGCTGGAGCAATAACGTCTTCTTTCGAGAACGCGATTGCAGTAGGACCTGTGAAGACTTCATCGAGACCGTCATAACCAGACTGAGTCGCCGCGCGACGAAGGAGACCGTTTTTGTATACTTTGAACTCGATTCCAGCGTCACGAAGTGTTTTACGGAGTGTAGTCACTTCTTCAACTGTAAGTCCACGGTAGTCAACAACGATCGTTCCAACGCTTGCTTGCATTTTCTCAGCGATTTCATCAACGAGTACCGATTTCTGAGCTACGATTTTTTCGCTTGCCATGTTTGTGCACCTCCTAGTCAATTCTTATACCGGACGAGAGGCTGCTCTCCAAAAAGAAATCCCTCGTATGAAGACATACGAGGGCGTAATTGTTTGAAAGTAAACCTGTGACAACAGGCTCAAGTTCGAGCAAAGACACCTCGGAAGGGTTTACGGACCGATGTCCACCTTCTGTCTGCGGTAATCCAACATATTCGGTTGAACGTGTTTTACTTTAACAGCGGCATCACACGTTGTCAACAGTTTATTTCAAGTGAATTACTTGATGAAATCGGCAGTCGCGACACGGATACCAGGACCCATTGTCGAAGAAAGCGCGATGTTTTTGAGGTAAGTTCCTTTTGCAGTAGCAGGCTTAACTTTCATGAGTGTCTCGAGGATAGTCTCGATGTTCTCAGAGAGTTTTGTTGCTTCAAATGACTTCTTACCAACTGGTACGTGGATGTTACCGGCTTTATCAACACGGTACTCAACTTTACCAGCTTTGATGTCCGCGATTGCTTTCGCAACGTCGAACGTGACTGTGCCTGTTTTCGGGTTAGGCATGAGGCCTTTTGGTCCGAGAACGCGACCGAGTTTACCAACTTCACCCATCATGTCAGGTGTCGCAACGATAACATCGAAGTCGAACCATCCTTGTTGGATTTTAGTGATGTACTCAGCATCGCCGACGAAGTCAGCGCCAGCCGCTTCAGCTTCTTTAACTTTTTCGCCTTTTGCAAAGACGAGAACTTTTTGTGTTTTACCAGTACCGTGTGGAAGTACAACGGCACCGCGGATTTGTTGGTCCGCTTTCTTCGGATCTACGCCGAGACGGACAGCAATTTCGATTGTTTCATCGAACTTAGCTGTTGCAGTTTTTTGAACGAGTTCAACCGCTTCTGCGAGGTCGTAAGACTTCGTGCGATCAACAAGCTTAGCTGCTTCTTGGTGTTTTTTACCCATGATTCTTTTCCTCCTTGTGGTTAGCGGAATTTCCTCCCACATAATGAAGGGATTGAAGGTGAGCAAAATATGCACCGACAATCCCAGAGACTAATAAATTAGTCTTCGATTACAATACCCATACTGCGCGCAGTACCTTCAACCATAAGCATCGCTGTTTCTACAGACGCTGCGTTAAGGTCAGGCATTTTAAGTTCAGCGATTTCGCGAACTTTATCACGCTTAACCGTTGCTACTTTCTTACGGTTCGGTTCTCCTGAACCGCTCTCGATACCAGCAGCTTTTTTCAAAAGAACTGCAGCTGGTGGAGTTTTCGTAATGAATGTAAACGAACGATCTTCGTATACCGTAATGACTACAGGAATAATCAATCCGGCTTGGTCTTGTGTACGAGCGTTGAACTCTTTACAGAATCCCATGATGTTAACACCTGCTTGACCAAGTGCTGGACCAACTGGTGGTGCTGGGTTAGCTTTACCAGCAGGGATTTGAAGTTTAACGAGTTTAGTAACTTTTTTCGCCACGAGACACACCTCCTTAAGTCTAAAATGTGGTTTCTTGGACGTTGTGCGCCCTCCCACTCAATCTATTAGGTCGAGTTTGTACTGAAATATAGCACAACATCAAACATTTCCGATTGTACCATCCGTTTCCGAGAATGGCAAGTGGGTTTTAGTTAATTTTCTGAACTTGTTCGAAATCAAGCTCAATTTTTGTTTCGCGGCCGAACATGTCGACGACGACTTTGAGCTTCTCTTTGTCAGTTTCGATCTCATCAATCGTACCTTCAAAGTTCTCGAACGCGCCTTCTTTGACACGAACGAGATCGCCAAGCTCATAGTTATAACGGTCTTTCTTCTCAATCAGACCCATCTGCGAAAGGACGTTCGTCACTTCGTCAGGCTGGAGCGGGATCGGCTTGGCGCCGCCCCCGGTTGATCCGAGGAAGCCCGTTACGTTTGGCGTGTTACGAACAACATACCATGAATCGTCTGTCATAATCATCTCGACGAAGACGTATCCAGGGAAGTTTTTCACTTCACGCTCTTTAATTTTCTTTTCGCCACTCTTCAACGTGACTTCTTCTTGCGTTGTTTCGGTCGGAACGAGGACGCGGAAAATTTTATCTTCCATGTTCATCGAACCGATTCGACGTTCTAGGTTTTCTTTGACATTGTTCTCAAAGCCAGAGTACGTCTGGACAACAAACCATTGTTTCTCCACGGCTTTCACCTCTTTCCTTAGTTAATCAATAGGTTGACGAGATAACTGACACCAGTATCTACGCCGAACACGAACAGGCCGATCACGACGACCGTCGCGATGACTGTGATGGTATATTTTGTGAGCTCTTTACGAGTCGGCCAACTCGTCTTCTTTAACTCTTTCCATACATCGCGCAAAAAGTTCATGGTAGCTTCCTCCTACGTTGAATGCCAATCTACGTTACTTTGATTCTCGATGTGTTGTATGCGCATTGCAACGACGGCAGAACTTGTTCAGCTCGAGCCGCGTCTGCACATCATCTTTCTTGGTCGTCGAGTAAACTCTTGACCCGCAATCCGCGCACTCGAGACTTACTTTCTTTGCCATCCATAAGCGCCCCTTTCGACAGCTCCATATTAAAAAAGAGCGAAAAAAAAACGCCTCCTGTAACTGGCGTCTACGGACAAGGCGCTGCCTTAAAAGTATCACATAGGAGGCGTGCGGTCAATACGAGTTAACTCGTCAGCATTTTAACATCAACGTGCCGCTCGAATTTTTTCTTCACGCGCTGTAAGGCGTTATCGATCGACTTCACGTGACGGTCAAGGTCGTCAGAGATTTCTTGATACGAACGACCATCTAAATAAAGACGAAGCACTTTTCGTTCCAAGTCACTGAGGAGCTCATCCATCTTCTCTTCCATGAACAGTTGTTCTTCCCGCGTGACGAGCAAGTCTTGCGGGTCGTTCGGATGCGGGGGCAAGATCACGTCGAGCAACGTCCGGTCAGACTCATCGTCAAAGATCGGCTTGTCGAGCGAGACGTATGAGTTGAGCGGAATATGTTTCTGACGCGTCGCCGTCTTAATCGCCGTGATCATCTGACGGGTGATACACATCTCGGCAAAACTCTTAAACGAAGCGAGGCGTTCATCCCGATAGTCACGCACGCCTTTATACAGACCGATCATTCCCTCTTGGACGATATCCTCGTGGTCGGCGCCGATCAAAAAGTAAGACCGCGCCTTCGCCCGCACGAAGTAACGGTAACGTTCAATCAAAAACTCGAGCGCATCACTATCCCCTTCATTCCGCGCTAGAGAGACGAGCTCTTCGTCTGACATCGTTTCAAACTGCTCGTATGGCCATCCGTTCATGTTTCATACCCCCCGGCTATTGATAATGAACTATGTAAGTTAGTGCTCTTATTATAGGCGTCATACAAAACGACCGTCAAATAAATTTCAAAAAATTCCGTCAATTAGATATGGTGTAACTTATACAACTAATAGTATACAACATTTCTTTCCAAAAAAATGTCAAATTAAAAACAAAAAAACGAGTCCATTGTATGAACTCGTCAGTGAGAATCCTCACCGTTCGACTTACGGCGCCGCATTTCTTCAAAACGGGCCATGACGTCAGGCGGGATATCGATTGTTTTTCGATTGGACCGGTCGCTCGCGAGCGTCTGACGCTCTTGCTCAATCGCCACTTTCGCTTGCTTCCAATCCTTTAATAGTTCGGTCGCCGGGACACGGAGGGCACCTTGACCGAAGATGACCCATTGCTCGGTAAAGTCGTTTGTGGCGACGAATAACGTCACTAAACGATCGTCCACGAGTTCATGGGCTCGCCGTTCGATCCACTCATCCGCCGTTTCGTTCTCCTTCGTATAGACGACCTCGACCCGGCTCCGCTTCTGGATCGATTCGCGCCCATAGCGCATGTGGGCATCAAAGACGACCGTCACCATGCGGCCTGTGGCGGCCTGATACTCGGCCATCGCTTCAATCAAGTCATTTCGAGCTTGATCGAAGTCGATGTCCCGCAGTTTTCGAAGATGCGGCCACGCCCCAATGATGTTATAGCCATCGACGAGGAGTAATTCTCGCTTTTTCAGGCTCATGATAACGGATTACGAGAGCGATGCACCTCATACAGAAGAAGTGCGGCTGCGACCGAAGCGTTGAGCGACGTGACATGACCGACCATCGGCATATGGACGAGGAAGTCACACGCCTCGCGCACGAGACGGCCCATCCCTTTCCCTTCGCTGCCGATGACGACGACGAGTGGCATGTTCCCATCGAGCCGACGATAGTCTTGACTCTCACTCGCGTCAGTTCCGACGATCCACATCCCTTTTTCTTTCAATTCTTCGAGCGTCCGCGTCAAGTTCGTGACACGCGCGACCGGGATATATTCAATTGCTCCCGTCGAGGCTTTCGCGACGGTTTGCGTCAAGCCGACCGAGCGCCGTTTCGGAATGATGACTCCATGGGCGCCGACCGCGTCAGCTGTCCGTAAAATCGATCCCAAGTTGTGCGGGTCCTCTAGCTCATCGAGCAAAATAAAGAGCGGTGTCTCCCCTTTAGACTCGGCCAGCGCGAACATATCGTCAAGCGTCTTATACTCGTAAGCCGCAACGGCCGCGACGACGCCTTGATGGTGTTCACTGCCAGCCATTTTTTCAAGCTTCGTCTTCGGGACGAACGAGATCTGTACCGAGGCCTCATTGGCCATGCCGATAATTTGGGCGAGCGGCCCTTTGTGCTGCCCTTCCATGATAAAGACTTTGTTCATATCCCGTCCGCTCCGAAGCGCCTCGATTACTGGATTACGTCCATATAAGAAATCGATGCCTTCTTCAAGGACGTCAACTTCTTGATAGTCCGGGCGTTCCGGCTTTTGACGGTGCGGACGGTCGCCCCGTTCGCCTCTCGGACGGTCGAACGAACGCTTATCGTTCGCTCGTCCTCCTTCATGTCGTTTCGGGTTGCTCGGTTTCGAGCCATGTGAGTGCCTGTTCGATGAGTTCTTCAAGACGATCCCTTCTTTCTATTAGATATGTGTAGCCGATCAATGCCTCAAAAGCTGTCGAGTAGCGGTACGTGTGGACGTCAGTGCGTTTCGGGATCGACCCTGATTTCGCGTTTTTACCGCGCCGGACGATCGCTGTCTCGTCCTCGCTCAAGATACCCGTCTCTAACCAGTGGGTGACGACACTCGCTTGCGCGGTTGCATTCACGTAACGGACGGCCCCGCGATGGAGGTCGTTCGGTCGCGTCAACCCTTTGCCGAGCAGTCGTTTTCGTACCGCCATCTCATACACTGCGTCGCCCATATAAGCGAGGGCGAGCGCGTTTAGTTGATTCGCATTCGTCATGATCGTTTCCACCGTACGCCTTGCGCCGTATCTTCGAGCTGGATATTTTGTTGTTTCAACAAGTCACGGATCTCGTCGGCACGGGCAAAGTTACGATCTGCTCGAGCCGTATTCCGCTCGAGAATCAACTGATCGACCTCGGCGTCGAGTAGTTCTGTTTCCACTTCAATCGTCAACCCGAGTACGCCCGTCAATTCCTTGAACAAGTCGAGCACTTGCTCGAGCGTATCTTTCGAGACATGGTCTGCTTTGGCGTAGATGTTTGCCTCTTTTGCTAAATCAAACAATACTGTCACGGCATTCGCCGTGTTGATATCATCATCCATCGCTTCGATAAATGCTGCTTTCACCGTCGCAAGTTTTCGCTCCATCGCCTCGCTCGGTTCAACGAGGCCGGCCGTGACCGACAGACGGTATTCGACGTTATGGTACGCTTCCTTGATCCGGTCCCATCCGTTAGCGGCCTGATTGATCAGCTCGCGGCTATAGTTGATCGGATGACGGTAGTGGACCGATAACATGAAGAAACGGAGCACCATCGCGTCGACTTCTTTTAACGCCTCGTGGACGAGCAGGAAATTTCCGAGTGATTTCGACATCTTCTCGTTCTCGATGTTGATGAAGCCGTTGTGGAGCCAGTAGTTCGCAAACTTCGTATGGTTGCACGCCTCAGACTGTGCAATCTCATTCTCGTGGTGCGGGAATTTGAGGTCATGCCCGCCTGCGTGAATGTCGATCGTTTTGCCGAGGTGCTTCTTCGCCATGGCCGAGCATTCGATATGCCAGCCGGGGCGTCCTTGTCCCCACGGGCTGTCCCAAGCCGGCTCATCTGGTTTGGCCGCTTTCCAGAGCACGAAGTCGAGCGGGTCTTCCTTCTTCTCCCCGACATCGACACGTGACCCGGCCCGAAGGTCTTCAATCGACTGTTGGCTGAGCTTGCCATACTCTTCAAACTTACGCGTCCGGAAATAGACATCGCCTTCTGATGCGTAGGCGTAGCCTTCATCCTCTAAGTTACGGATAAAGTCGATGATTTCCTCCATCGTGTCGGTGACACGTGGATACACGTCCGCTGGCAAGACGTTCAACGCACCCGTATCCGCCAAATAAGCGTCGATATAGCGGTTCGTCAGCGTTCCGACATCTTCACCGAGCTCATTCGCCGTACGGATGATCTTATCATCCACATCGGTAAAGTTGAGGACGTACTTCACGTCGTAGCCTCGGTATGTCAAATAGCGCCGTACCGTGTCGAATGCGATGGCCGGACGGGCGTTTCCGACGTGAATATAATTATAGACGGTCGGTCCGCATACGTACATGGACACTTTCCCAGGAACGATCGGGTTGAACGGTTCTTTCTTATTCGTGAGGCTGTTGTAAAACTGAATCATGTGACTTCTCCTCCATCTGTTTCTCGAGTAATGCTAACTTGCGTTCCAAATCAGCCACGGCGTTCTCTAACCGCTCTTGGCATTCACGATCCGGGTCCGGTAAGCGATGGTCGAGGTCGTGCTGTTTGACCCGCTCCCCGTTGCGGATGACGACACGTCCCGGGATCCCGACGACGGTCGAGTCTGACGGGACATCTTTTAAGACGACCGAACTGGCCCCAATTTTGACGCAATCGCCTATCGTGATATTACCGAGCACTTTCGCGCCGGCCGAGATGAGCACATCGTTCCCGATGGTCGGATGCCGCTTCCCTTTTTCTTTGCCGGTTCCGCCGAGCGTCACGCCTTGATAGATGGTGACGTTGTTGCCGATGATGGCCGTCTCCCCGATGACGATCCCGAATCCGTGGTCGATAAAGACACCTTCGCCGATGATGGCACCCGGATGAATCTCAATCCCGGTCACCCAGCGACTCGTCTGGGCAATCATTTTAGCCAATAGTTTAATATTGCGAGTCCACAACCCATGCGCGATCCGATGCGACCATAAGGCATGGAGGCCTGGATACGTCAATACGACTTCTGCTTTTGAGCGGGCAGCCGGATCGAGTTCGAGCACGTTCCGGATGTCGGCGCTCACACTTTTCCAAAATCCCATAATTGTTCTCCTTTTCCATATCAAAAACAAAGACGCCCCTGTGCCAAGGCACAGAGACGCCGTAAGCGCGGTTCCACTCTGTTTGGGAAAGTTCCCCTCTCAAGTCTCGTTAACGCCGAGTCGCGGTCCCGACTACATATCGCCGGAACGGCTCCGAGGTGCACTTCGACGGGGGACGCTTCTAGAACTTCCAGCCTAGGTTCTAGTCTCTGACAAGTGTCAACCCGCTTACTTTCCTCATCGTTGCCTTTAAGCTAATAATGTTGTGAGACGTGCCAACACACGCTCTTTGCCAATCAGCGCAATCGCGTTTGGAAGTTCTGGTCCATGTGTTTGTCCGGTCGTGGCGACACGGATTGGCATGAACAAGTTCTTTCCTTTTTGCCCAGTCGCTTTTTGAGTGGCCTTCGTAGCCGCCTTGATAGCTTCCGGTGTGAAGTCCTCGATCGCCTCGAGTTGCGTTTTAAACTCGGCGAGTACAGCCGGCACCGCTTCACCGGCAAGCACCGCGTTCGCCGCCTCGTCATACTCGACCTCGTCTTTAAAGAACAAGTCTGTCAACGGTACAATTTCGGCACCGTGTGTCATTTGTTCTTTATAAAGAGCGATGAGCGCTGTGGCCCAGTCCGCCTCTTCCATTGACAAGGCTTCAGGCAATCGTCCTGCTTCTTGTAAGAATGGTAAACTGAGTGCCACCACTTCGTCAAGCGAAGCCTGCTTCATGTAGACACTGTTGATCCAAGCGAGCTTATGCTGGTCGAATACGGCCGGACTCTTCGATAGACGGCCCGCGTCGAACATGTCGATAAACGCTTCTTTCGTGAAGATTTCCTCTTCACCGACTGGAGACCAACCGAGAAGCGAGATGAAGTTGAAGAGCGCACCAGGGAGATATCCGAGGTCTGCATATTGTTCGATGAACTGGATGATCGACTCATCACGTTTCGAGAGCTTCTTATGGTTCTCGTTATAGATCAATGTCATGTGACCGAACGTCGGATACTCCCATCCGAGTGCATCGTATACCATCATCTGTTTCGGTGTGTTCGCGATATGGTCATCCCCGCGCAACACGTGGCTGATTTTCATCAAGTAGTCATCGACGACGACGGCAAAGTTGTACGTCGGGATCCCGTCTTGCTTGACGATGACCCAGTCTCCGAAGTCTTTCGACTCGAACGAAACGTCGCCTTTGACAACGTCTGTCCATTTGTACGTAACCTGTTCTGGCACTCGAATCCGAATCGACGGCTTCCGTCCTTCGGCTTCAAACGCCGAGCGCTCAGCGTCGCTCAAGTCGCGATGTGCTCCCGAGTAGCGTGGTGCTTCACCGCGTGCGATCTGTGCCTCGCGCTCCGCTTCGAGTTCTTCTGACGTCATGTAGCATTTATAAGCGAGCCCTTTGTCCATCAACTCGTTCACGTGTTTATTGTAGAGATCGAGTCGTTCCATTTGGAAATATGGACCGTAATCGCCATCGCGACCTGGACCTTCATCCCACTCGATACCGAGCCATTCCAAGTACTTCATCTGACTTTCGACACCGTTCTCGACGTTTCGTTTTTGATCCGTGTCCTCGATCCGAAGAATCATTTTCCCGCCTGCGTGGCGAGCATATAAATAGTTAAATAGCGCGGTCCGGGCGTTCCCGATATGAAGGTGACCCGTCGGACTTGGCGCATAGCGTACACGCACTTCACTCATAATATTTCCACCTTTCTTCTCTTCTGCCCAAATAGTATACCACTTTTTTCAAGCACGGTTGAGCAAGATGACCGCCTGGGCGGCGATTCCTTCTTCACGTCCCGTGAAACCTAACCGTTCCGTCGTCGTCGCTTTCACGTTCACTTGGCTAATATCAGCTTCAAGCAGTTCGGCGATGACCGCGCGCATGTCATCGATATACGTCCGGAGCTTCGGCCGTTCCGCCATAACGGTCGCGTCTACGTTGCCGAGCACATACCCTTCTGCCTTGACGAGTTGCCATACGTGTTGGAGCAACACTTTCGAGTCTGCATCTTTAAAATCGGGATCCGTATCCGGGAAGTGTTTGCCGATATCCCCTGCCGCGATGGCACCGAGCGCCGCATCTGCGATGGTGTGAAGTAACACGTCGGCATCCGAGTGTCCAAGCAAACCGCGGTCGTGGGGAATCTCGATCCCTCCTAATATAAGCGGGCGCCCTTCTGCGAACGCATGTACATCAAAACCTTGTCCGATTCTCATCGATAGTCCTCCTTCGTCAAGATCGCTTCCCCGAACAACAAATCCTCAGGGGTCGTCATTTTTATGTTGTGATAGTCACCTGGAATGACGGTGACTTCTTTCCCTGACCACTCGAACAAGCTCGCATCATCAGTCCCGATGAATCGGGATGATTCTGCCTGGTCATGAATCGCCCGGATGTCAGCCACAGGAAACGCTTGCGGTGTCTGAGCGAGCCAAAGTGTCTCACGGGGAACAGTTTGCGTAATCGTCCCCGCGGTCACTTGTTTCACCGTATCTTTCACAGGAACGGCTAAAATGGCCCCTTTCGTCTGAGCCGCTTCCGCTACTTGATGCAACTGACTGATTCGAACGAACGGCCGGGCCCCGTCATGGATCAACACAACTCCGTCCGTGTCGATTGTCTGTAAACCGGCTCGAACGCTCTGTTGCCGTTCTTCCCCGCCTGCCACGTACGTAATCGGCGTCGGGACGTGACGTAACTCATGCGCGAACCAGGCTTCTTCTTCCGGACGAATCGCCAGAACAATCTGTTCACACCATGTGTCTTTCGCAAACGCCTCGACGGTCCAGACGATGATCGGTTTTCCTTGGAGCGACAACATCAACTTGTTCTCATCGGCTCCCATGCGCTTGCCTTTCCCGGCAGCCGGGATGACGACCGTGTAACGTACCATCACGTTCACCTCTCTTCGTGAAAAAAGAGAGCGCTGATGCGTCTCTTTTTTCATACTTATTCAGGGCGAGCAAAAATCATTCGGCCCGCGGATGTTTGGAGTACGCTCGTCACGACGACAGGAAGTGTCTTCGAGATGAGCTTGCGTCCGCCTTCGACAACGACCATCGTCCCGTCTTCGAGGTAAGCGACCCCTTGGTTTTGTTCTTTCCCTTCTTTGATGACCGTCACGACCATCTCTTCTCCGGGAATGACGATCTGTTTGACCGAGTTGGCCAAATCATTAATGTTGAGCACCGGTACGTTTCGGACTTCACACACTTTATTCAAGTTGTAATCGTTCGTCACGACAATGCCTTTCTTTAACTCGGCGAGCTTGATCAATTTAATATCGACTTCGGCTACGTCTTCAAAGTCACCATCGTAAATCTCGACCTCGATTCGATCGTTGTTTTGGAGCTCTTTTAAAATATCCAGACCGCGTCGGCCTCGATTCCGTTTAAGCGTATCCGACGAGTCGGCGATGTACTGCAACTCTCCGATGACGAACTGAGGAACGATGAGCGTCCCTTCGATGAATCCGGTCTTCGAAATATCGGCGATCCGACCATCGATGATCACACTCGTATCTAATATCTTGTCGTTCGAGCGGCGTAACGGTTCCGCTTCCGGCTTGTCCCGTTCACTTTTCACGAACAACTTGATCCATTCGTTCCGCTTCCGGTAACCAACGGCAAATCCAAAGTAACCGAACAGGGCAGTCACAAAAATCGGAACAATCTTACTGAGTAAGAAGATGTCCGTGACCTCAAGCGATACACTGATCAAAAAGGCAATCAATAAACCGATGATCAATCCGATTGAGCCGAATAAAATATCGCCGACCGGTAAATGGACGAGCCGTTCTTCGACAAAACGGATAAATTTGACGATTGCATCAGTCAAAAATAAACTGAGAATGAAGAAGATAAGTCCACCAATCAAACTAGCAACGTAAGGAATCGTCAACCATGCCGGCACGCTGACCCCGAGGTCATCAAGAAGCACCATCGCTTCGATCATGCCAAACCACCCGACGACGAGTCCAATCAAAATAAATCCGAGTCGCACTGAAATCTTCACTCATTCCACCTCCTTCTATTGAATTAAAATTTCAAAAAAATAACACTTATATTGTAACACGGTTCTTTTAAACGCGTTCGTTACAAAGCGTTAAAAACTGCCAGAAGCGCCCCGTCAAAACGGGATGGCGAGTTGGAGCGCTTCATCGACAGTACTGACACCGACCACATCGATACCAGGTGGGGCGGTCCAGCCCCCTAGGTTATTCTTCGGAATGATCGCACGTGTGAAACCGAGCTTGGCCGCTTCCGCGACACGTTGCTCAATCCGTGACACACGGCGCACTTCCCCGGTCAACCCGACCTCGCCGATGCAGACATCAGTCGGACGAGTCGGGCGGTCCCGGAAACTCGAGGCGATGGAAATACAAATCGCCAAGTCGATCGCCGGTTCATCGAGCTTGACCCCGCCCGCCGCCTTCAAATAAGCGTCTTGCGTTTGCAGCAAGAGACCCGAACGTTTCTCCAGCACGGCCATGAGAAGGGCGACCCGGTTTTGGTCGATTCCCGTTGCCATCCGGCGCGGGTTCCCGAACGACGTCGGGGAAATGAGTGCCTGCAGCTCGACGAGTACCGTCCGTGTCCCTTCCATCGACGCGACGACCGTCGAGCCTGAGACGCCTGCCGTCCGTTCTTCGAGGAAAATCTCTGACGGGTTGAGCACTTCCTCAAGGCCGCCTTCTTTCATCTCGAATATTCCAATCTCGTTCGTTGAACCGAACCGGTTTTTGACGGCCCGTAAAATCCGGAACGTGTGGTGACGTTCTCCTTCAAAATACAGAACAGCATCCACCATATGCTCGAGCAGACGCGGTCCGGCAATCGATCCTTGCTTCGTCACGTGGCCGACGATAAAGACGGCGACCCCTCGTGTCTTGGCAATTTTCATCAGCGCAGCCGTACATTCCCGCACTTGGGCGACGCTGCCTGGCGCCGATTGGATTTCATCCATATATACCGTCTGAATCGAGTCAATAATGACGAACCCAGGTTCCTCTTCATCGATGACCCGTTCGATCATGAGCATGTCCGTCTCGGCGAGAACGTATAAATCCTGTGTCGGTAACCCGAGTCGTTCCGCGCGCAGCTTTGTCTGCTTCAACGATTCTTCCCCGGAAATATATAGCACTTTCCGACCGCTATGGGCGAGATGTGCACTCACTTGCAGGAGAATTGTCGACTTCCCGATCCCCGGGTCCCCACCGACGAGGACGAGCGAGCCCGGGACAATTCCACCCCCGAGCACCCGGTCGAACTCTTGACTGTTCGTATGCACACGTGTTTCTTCTTGGGAAACGACGTCTGAGAGACGCTCTGGCTTCAGTTGTCGCGACGAACTATGGACAAACGCAGCTCCCCGTTTCGCTTTCTTTTCTTCAACAAATTCTTCGACGAGCGTGTTCCACTCGTTACATCCCGGACAACGGCCCATCCATTTTGCGGATTCATAGCCACAAGACTGACATACGTACTTCGTTTTAATTTTTGCCATGTTATTCCCTTCTGTCTAAAAAAGCCCCCTCAAAAGAGAGAGGGAGCTCCGTATTTACTGGACGACACCTTCGTTGCGGACGATGAATTCACCATCTTGAACATCGAGAGCCACTTTACTGCCTTTCGTGATTTCCCCGCTGAGCATCGATTCTGAGAGTCGGTCTTCCACCTCGCGCTGGAGCGCACGGCGGAGCGGACGAGCCCCGTACTCAGGGTCATAGCCGACGACGGCAATCTTCTCAAGCGCCGATTCCGTCAAGGTGAAATCGATGCCTTGCTCGCCAAGTCGGTCTGTGAGCGTCTTCGCCATAAGTTTGACGATTTCTTGGATATGCTCTTTTTGAAGCGAATGGAAGACGGTGATCTCGTCGATCCGGTTCAAGAACTCAGGCCGGAACGCTTTTTTCAATTCTTCCATGACTTTATCTTTCATTTCCGTATATTCACGTTTCACGTCATCTTCGACGGTGAAACCGACATATTTGTTCCGTTTAAGTGCGGCCGCACCGACGTTTGACGTCATGATGATGACCGTGTTACGGAAGTCGACCGTACGACCTTTCGAGTCGGTCAGACGCCCGTCATCGAGCACTTGGAGCAAGATGTTGAACACTTCAGGGTGAGCTTTCTCAATCTCATCAAGCAAGATGACCGAGTATGGCTTACGACGAACTTTCTCTGTCAACTGACCGCCTTCTTCGTATCCGACATACCCTGGAGGCGACCCGACGAGACGGCTCGTCGCATGTTTTTCCATATACTCCGACATGTCGATTCGGATGATCGCATCCTCGTCACCGAAGAGCGCCTCAGCGACAGCACGCGCTAGTTCCGTCTTCCCGACACCGGTCGGTCCGAGGAAAACGAATGACCCGATCGGACGTTTCGGATCTTTCAGTCCGGCCCGGGCCCGGCGAATCGCACGCGAGATTGATTTGACGGCTTCATCTTGACCGATGACCCGACCGTGTAAGATCGACTCGAGCTTGAGGAGACGGTCTGTCTCCTCTTCGGCAATTTTTGTCACCGGCACACCCGTCCAGCTTGCGACGACTTGAGCGATGTCTTCTTTCGTCACTTCAAGCTTTTCATTGCCTTGCTTGTTCTGCCATTCTGATTTGAGATGCTCGAGTTCATCGCGAAGCTTCTGTTCTGTATCACGAAGCGAAGCCGCTTTTTCAAACTCTTGGCTCTGGACGGCCGCATCTTTTTCTTTACGGATCGATTCGAGACGTGCTTCAAGCTCTTTTAAGTTCGGCGGCGCCGTGAATGAACGGAGGCGAACTTTCGAAGCCGCTTCGTCGACGAGGTCGATCGCTTTATCTGGAAGGAACCGGTCCGAAATATAGCGGTCAGATAAGACAACCGCTTCATGAATCGCCTCATCCGTAATTGTGACACGGTGGTGAGCCTCATAGCGGTCACGCAAACCGAACAAGATCTGTTCAGCCTGGTCCGTCGTCGGCTCATTCACTTGAATCGGTTGGAAGCGGCGTTCGAGTGCGGCATCCTTCTCAATGTATTTCCGGTACTCGTCAAGCGTTGTTGCACCGATACATTGGAGCTCCCCTCGCGCGAGCGACGGTTTCAAGATGTTCGAGGCATCGATCGCCCCTTCGGCTCCACCCGCCCCAATCAACGTGTGTAACTCGTCGATGAAGAGAATGACGTTGCCGGCCTGGCGAATCTCGTCCATGACTTTTTTCAATCGGTCTTCAAACTCACCGCGGTATTTCGTTCCCGCGACGAGCGTACCCATGTCGAGCACCATGACGCGTTTGTTGCGAAGCGTCTCCGGCACTTCATTATTGATGATCTGTTGCGCGAGTCCTTCGACAACTGCCGTCTTACCGACGCCTGGCTCTCCAATCAAGACCGGGTTGTTCTTCGTCCGGCGAGACAACACTTCGATGACCCGTTGGATTTCACCGGCACGGCCGATAACAGGGTCGAGACGTGACTCACGGGCTTGTTGCGTCAAGTCGCGGGCCAAGCCATCAAGTGTCGGTGTCGCAGCGCTCGTGCCTGGTTGTGATGCGTTTGACGACGATTCCGTGTTCCCGAGAAGTTGAAGCACTTGTTGCCGTGCTTTCGTCAAGCTGATACCAAGGTTGTTCAAGACGCGGGCAGCGACGCCTTCGCCTTCACGAATCAATCCGAGTAAAATATGCTCTGTCCCGACGTAAGAATGACCGAGTTTACGGGCTTCATCCATCGAGAGCTCGATTACTTTTTTCGCACGCGGCGTGTAGTGGATTGTCGACCCGTTCTCAGAACCACGGCCAATCAACGCCTCGACTTCTTGTTGAATCTTCTCAGAAGTTAGACCGAGAGCGAACAACGCTTTGGCAGCAATCCCTTCACCTTCACGGACAAGTCCGAGCAAGATATGTTCCGTACCAATATTATGATGGCCAAGTCGTACCGCTTCCTCTTGTGCTAAAGCTAATACGCGCTGAGCTCGTTCTGTAAATCGACCAAACATCATTGACAAAACCTCCTTAAAGTTGGATCAAACTAAACCATGATCTAACGTTCGACGTACGAGAGTCGCTCGTTCGCGATCTCGTTCTTTCGTAGATAATGTTTTCCCGAAATGTTTTTGTAGGAAACCTGATTGTAGGCGGACGATCAAATCATGAAACTGCGGTGGACTCCAGTCGGACAAAATACCGAGGTCACTCGCTAA
The DNA here is from genome assembly GCF_004337115.1 of Exiguobacterium sp. SH3S3. Classification (NCBI taxonomy): domain Bacteria; kingdom Bacillati; phylum Bacillota; class Bacilli; order Caryophanales; genus Exiguobacterium; species Exiguobacterium sp. SH3S3. The sequence continues at coordinate 2,214 of NZ_SJUU01000013.1, read as the reverse complement.
ATGTAAATCGGATAACCGTTCAATCGCCTCTGTCGACGACAATAATTTGGAATACCGTAAAATCCCGTAAGAACGATAAAACTGATCTTCCAATTCATCTTGGTTACTGGCTAGGAGCTGTTCTCGGGCTTGACGTTCCGCGTGGACGACTTGTTCTGTGATTTCCATAAAATCAGATAACAGCTGCGATTCATCGCTGCCAAGCGTCCGTTGATTCGATAACTGGAACAAACGCCCGGCTGCGTCACTGCCTTCTCCGTAACGTCCTCGAATCGTGTATCCGAGTTTGCGAAGTTCTACTAATATAGGAGTTATTCGTCCCGTTAACGTCAGACCCGGCAGGTGCAGCATGACCGATGCGCGAAGTCCGGTACCGATGTTGCTCGGACACGTCGTCAAATAGCCAAGCTCTTCATCGAAAGCGTATGGGAGCGACTCGCCACAGAGCGCGTCGACTCGTTTCGCAAGTTCGAACGCTTCTTGGACTTGATAGCCGGGAAGCAACGTTTGGATGCGCAAATGATCTTCTTCGTTAATCAACACGCTGATCGTCTCGTCTTCACTCAGGAAAACAGCACTCTCATCTTTTTCCGCAATCGTCGGGCTGATCAAATGCTTTTCGACGAGAGCTTGCCGCGTCACTTGATCATAGGCGCGCATATGCAAATATTCAAAGCCTTGTACGCCGCCCAAGGCCGTCTCGATGCGTTCGCATAGCTGACGCTGTCCTTCTTGAGACAATGTCGGAGAAAAGACGATGTCTTTTAAATTGCGTGCCAAACGAATTCGTGTCGAGATGACAAGATCATCAAGCTTGGCCCGTTCTTTCATTTTTGGACCGAGTGGATGTTTGAGGAATGTCTCCATCACGCCTCACCTTGCCCTTTCAGTTGCGTCATTTCTTTTTTGATGCGTGCCGCTCGTTCATAATCTTCTTGTTCGACGGCCCATTCTAACTCCCCTGCTAACTTTACAAGACGTTCGCCGATTCGCTCATCCGGTGTGCGTAACGCGTCAGGTACCGACCCGACATGATGGTCATGCCCTTGCTGGTACTGACGTGTCATTTTAATCAACTCTTCACGGAAGACCGTGTAGCATGAGGCGCAGCCCGCTTTTCTTAGATGCGTCATCTCGCTCTGTGTCATCTGGCAAGTTGGACACCGCTTCACGACAGGAACGTAATCGGCCATCACTTCGACTGTACAGTTCCGACATAGTTTTCGTTCGACTGGGACCCCGTTTTCCAACATAACGACTTCATTGACGGCAGGACGCCGTTTACACCGTTCGCATAACATGTCTTAAGCCTCCGTCAGTGATAACTAAGTAACTTCATCAGGGCGAGTAGCTGCTGTCTTCGAATCAGATAGCGGTCGTCGGCGTTCAAGCCGAGCGTTTCGTCGGACAACAAGTGGTACAGTAAACGGACATCCCGCTCGCTCAACATACCTTCTTCAAATAAACGGATCAAAATGTTTTCAACAAGTTGTTCCGTCAGACGAGGATGGTCTTGTAAAATGTCCATTAAACTCGTCAGCAAGTCTTGTTTCTCGTGAAGAATGACACGACGAATTCGAATATAACCGCCCCCACCTCGCTTACTTTCTACAAGGTAGCCTTTTTCGACCGTAAAACGTGTATTGATGACATAGTTGATTTGAGACGGAACACATTCAAAACGTTTCGCGATATCTTGTCGTTTGATTTCAATCGCTTCTGCCTGACTTTCCTTCAGCACTTGCTTCAAATACTGTTCGATTACATCAGATATGTTTCTCATCTCCACCACCCTCTGACCATCTTTGACTTTTGATTTTATTCTATCACTGATTTAAAAAAAGGCAAACGAAAAGCGACGACGCAAATGCGTAGTCGCTCAAAAGAAAAGACGACCAAGCATGTGCTTGGTCGTCTTTCATATGGCCTGGCAACGTCCTATCCTCACAGGGGGAGACCCCCAACTACTTTCGGCGCTGAAGCGCTTAACTTCCGTGTTCGGCATGGGAACGGGTGTGGCCGCTTCGCTATCGCCACCAGACAAGGGATTGTTCCCTGAAAACTGAAGACTCATCAAGTTCAAACCGTTTCTAGATCAAAGCCTCGACCGATTAGTATCATTCAGCTCCACACGTCGCCGTGCTTCCACCCATGACCTATCTACCTCATCGTCTCTGAGGGGTCTTTCTTGATTGCTCAAAGGGAAATCTCATC